>CAZFVW010000038.1:0-13019 GCA_964522285.1 uncultured Thermoplasmata archaeon
TTTCAAAGACGATAAGAAGGACTGTGCCGATAAGATCCTGATGGCTCTGAAGAATAGAGAGATGGTCAAAGAGAACGGCCAGGGGACACCCTTCGATAACAGGAAAGCCGGGGATAAGCTGTTAGATCTGTACAAGAAAGCCATCAAGATAAAAAGACAAAAATGATCTTTTAAGTTATCACCAATTTAAAGACGGCCAACATAAGGCCCAGAGCCATGAAAACTATACCTACTATCCTCTTGAGTTTTTTTTCTGAAGCGAGGTTTGCGAACTTGGATGCCGACTGCGCTCCTATGATCCCACCAATACCTCCGACGACTACAGAGTACAGAGCGAGCTCACCGTAATATGCATGGCCCACCGCTCCCGAGAAAGCGGTGAATATCATTATGAGTACAGAGGTTCCGATGGCTTTGTGGATCGGGTAATCTAAGACGACAACTAGGGCTATAAGTATCATCATACCGCCTCCGGCCCCGACGATACCGCATATCAGGCCGATGACCAGGCCGATGAGGACTGCCGAGATGAACTTTTCCTTCTTTAATATCTTCACGATCTCGTAATGTTTCACGATATCCCCGTCTAATGCGTTGGGTCTCAAAAAGAATACCAGACCGATGGAAAGAGTGATCAGTCCACTGCCGCCACCCAGAGATGCCGAGGGTATGTAAGAAGATATCCAGCTGCCTATCAAAGCACCAGTGACCGACGCCGCTGCGATCTGCAGGCCGTGACGGATGTCTATATTGCCGTGTGTTGTGAAATTGTAAGCTGCTATGGAAGAGGCGAAGATATCTATGGAAAGTGCAACTGCGATGGCCGTGTAAGGGTCGTAGCCCGCGAAAACTACCAGTAAGGGTATGACTACGGCTACAGCGCTGGCACCGATGAGCCCCGTTACTACACCGGCCCCCCATCCAGCTATGAGCAGTATCACTATTTCAAAGATCATACGTAAACCTCACAACATCTAGCCCTCGGGATGCAGCCAAATATCCACTTCCGGTCAAAAAATCGTCTGACGATGTCACATATCTCAGCCTCTGGCTCTATGTTTGACACACTTTATTGGGCATGGATAATGTGTACTATATTTAAAGATTGAGACGAAACAAGTGTTTTTTATCACATTCTTAGTAGAAAAACTAAATATTTTTATTTTAATCAATATAGTTTTCATATGATATATAAAGAAATACGCCGCTAATTTTATAAAGGGATGCAATTTTCAATAGGTGTTTAATAAAGTTCTATCAACCCCGATAAAAATATGGGCGGTATCGATATGAGCAAAAAAACAAAAGTTTTTGGTATAGGGCTGTCGAAGACGGCGACCACCAGTTTATCCAGCGCTCTCGAGATGTTGGATTACAGGACAAAGCATTTCCCCATCCGTATGATGAAGTACGAGTCAGGGAAGCTCAGGATCAGACCACAGTACGCTGATAAATACGACGCAATGACGGACATACCCATAGCTAGATTCTACAGACAATTACACCAACATTTCCCCGACGCCAAGTTCATACTGACCGTCAGGGACATCGACGGTTGGCTCGATTCCTGCAGGAGACATTTTTGGCCGGGTCAGATATTGAAGGGGAACAACTGGATCAACAAACTACACAAAGATGTTTACAACGCTATAGATTTCGATAAGTCGGAATACAAGCACGCTTATTACAAACACAAACACGAGGTCCTAGATTACTTCGAAGACAAGAAGAATCAGTTACTCGTCGTGGACATAACCGACGGAGACGGGTGGAAACCGATATGCAAGTTCTTGGGTGAACCGATACCACAGGAAGAGTTCCCGAAGAAAGACTGCCTCTACACGGAGATTTTCAAGATCTTCAACCTACAGAGTTACAGGAACAAGGACGTCAGCCTTTCGCTTTGAATTTGAACACCTAACAATATTTTTTTTCGAAATTTTTTGGATCGATATTCAAGTTTACCTTATATTAGTAAATTATATCTAGAAGCATGATGATATTATAACAACCTATCTCGAAGGGAGGTTATAATATGAATAAGAGTAAATCCAGCTCAATGGGAGCTGTAATAATGTTAGTGCTGTCCAGTGTTCTATTTTTATCTATCACAGATACTGAATTTGTGGGTTTAGCTGAGGGATCGACATATTATGTGGGAGGAGGGGGAGATGGTAATTATTCATCTATCCAGGGAGCTATAAATGCAGCATCAGATGGCGATACCATATATGTTTACAACAATGTTTATGTGGAAAATCTGAACATCAATAAAAGGTTGACCCTTATCGGGCAGGACAGGAAGGGTACCATAATAGACGGCAACGGTGGAGACGTCGTATACATACAGTCCGATTACGTGAATATCTCTTCTTTCACCATCACTAACGGCGGGGGGAGTCGAGGGGTGTATATCTTCGATTCAGACCACGTTCGCGTGGATAACAATATAATCAACTGTAACACAGATGGGATCTTGGTTTATTACAATTCACATCACAATACGGTAAAAGGGAATCACATATACAGTAACAGTGCAGAAGGTGTCGAGCTCAACGACGATTGTTATTACAATGAAATTAGAAACAACATTATAGATAATAACGGGGGGAACGGTATCCTCCTGACCCAGAGTAACCTCTACAACGATATCAATAATAACACGGTTAACAACACTTACATCGGTATCTATCTGTACAGTGGAAACACCGACAACAAGATAGTATCGAACACGGTGACGAACAACACCTATTACGGCACATATTTCTGGTCTGGAAATAATAACAACTTGGTTTACGATAATCTGTTCGCCTACAATGTTAATCAGGTGTATGACGACGGGACCAACTCATGGCATGCGGGATACCCTGTCGGAGGCAATCACTGGGACGATCATACGATCGCAGATCAGAAAAGGGGCTCTAGTCAATCTCTTTCGGGGAACGATGGAATATGCGATAACCCCTACTACATCCCAGGTGGATCGAACGTGGACAAGTACCCAATCTCGATACCATGGGATCGGTTCTATCACTATCGTCCTGCACCGGGAAGCGGAGAGGTTTGCGAGTATGCTATGGGTTCTATAAAGGTGGGCATTATCTTCGTCGAGAGCAACGGGACAAGCGACCCCGAAACAGAGGATTGGAGCAGCTCGAGGAGGAATACCGTTTTGAATGAGATACAGGACGCATTAGACTGGTGGGAAGCCCAAAATCCAAGTGCTGGATTGACTCTTTCCAAAGTAGATCTTGGTTTGAAGGAGACCACGTACGAACCCATAACACACGTTCACACTGATGAACCACTGTGGGTGAACGAGATAATGAGCGATATGGGATACGATTCCGGAAATTATGTAGAAAGGGTGCGCGCTCACAATGATGATCTAAGGAACAACTATTCGACAGATTGGGCCTTCACCATCTTTGCTATAGACAGCTTTAACGATTCTGACGGATACTTCGCGGATCCGAATTGGACGGCATGGGCTTACTGGGAATACGGCTCGATAACTCTGACCTATGACAACGGCCTATGGGGCATATCCAGAATGAACAACGTGACCGCCCACGAGATAGGCCATATGTTCTACGCCACCGATGAATACAACGGGAAATCCGAATGTCAGGGATATCTGAACGAGTATGACTCTGAAGGTTCTGGAAAGCTTATGGAAACTAATAATCTGGCACTCTCAACTGGAACCGAACTCCAGATAGGTTGGAGGGACGGAGACAGCGATGGGATAATGGATGAACGGGATACTCTACCGAACACTTTCACTGACCCACCCAACCACACGGATATCACTGAAGGGGACGACTTATTTTACAAGGGTAAAGCGGCCGTGGTACCTTATCAAAATCTTAACCCTAAGGGGACAGGTCGGGACGTGACCATCAACACTATTATGAACGTTCAGTACAGGATAGATTCGGGCACTTGGCAGAACGCGGTCCCAGTAGATGGGGCTTTCGACGAAGAAAAGGAAGCGTATAACTTCACCATCGTTGGTATCTCTGCAGGAACTCATCTTATCGAGATCAAAGCTATAAATGATGTGAACAATTTTGACACTACGCCCGCCAACGATACTATAGATGTAGCCGGTATCAATTCGATACCTATACAGATGAACTACGACTCAAACTCAAGCGGCTGGAATTATATCTCGTTCAACGTAACACCTTCTACCGATAACTTTGTATCTTTGATAGAAGATCCATACAACGGGATAGCTGGGAGTTATTCAAAGGTGATGTGGTACGACGCCCGAAACGATAGATGGCGGACCCACGTTCCAGGCAGACCTTCTCACTTCAACGATCTGAAAAGGTGGAACTTGACCATGGGCATATGGATACAGATGAATCAGAGTGATATACTCACTGTGAACGGGACCACACCTACTTCTACTACGATCAAGTTGTACCCTGGATGGAACATGGTAGGATTCCCCGCTAGTAGTTATATCATAGCTAACGAAACGCTTCCATCTCAGGTGACCAAGATCGGTGTTTTCGATGATACTCAGGAGTACAATCTTGCATATTATACTGATCTAACTACGGTCACTTTATACCCCTGTCGGGCTTACTGGGTCTACAATGGAGCCGATAACAAGGTTGACTGGGTAGTTTCCTGACAGATATACCATAAAACATAATATCGTCGATGATTATTGTGAAGTATGTACGAGAAAGTGATCTTACCTACCGACGGTTCGGAGTTCGCATTGAAAGGAGTTAAAGAGGGTTTGGACCTGGCTAGTTCCATGGACATACCGGTCACCGCCATCTACGTGATAGAGTTCGGTGACATCAAATTATCTAACGATATATCCTCGCATTTCGAGGAAGCCGCTGCAAAAGCCCTTGACCAGATTGAAGAAGAAGCCGATAAGAAAGGTGTAGAGCTTGATAAAAAAATATCGAAGGGCGCTCCATTCAAGAAGATAACGGATATCGCAGATGATAAAGACATAATATTCATCGCGTCACACGGACATTCTGGATTCAGAGAACTGTTCATGGGAAGCACCACCGAGAGGGTTTTGAAAAGAGCTAAGTGTACCGTCGCCGTGGTGAAAGGACAAGAGTGAATGGAATATCTCTTAACGGACTTTATTACCCAATAGGGGTACCAGTATATCCTTCACTTGCCTGGTGTTCATCCGTTGGAATCTGAATTTCTCTTTTCCAAAGGTCGACTTGATCACCATCTTGTTGCCCGGATTCTTACCGTCATAGGAACCGTACTGTGTACCGTGGATCTTGACGGAATCGATCTGGTGTGGCCGTAGTTCGTAGTTGTTCGGACTCTCCCTGAGGATGTCCTGAGGTATTATGCTGAAATATCTTTTATGAAACTCCGTGTGTGAAGACATCTGTGCCGCCCACCTGGACATCATCCCCTGGTTCTGGTTATTGGCAGCTGTTTTCTCTCTTTCCTGATTTAGTAATTCTGAAGTGACCTCTGCGAAGATCAATCTGTAATTAGTAACGACTAGGTTGAAAGTTTTCTGACCGAAGGTGCCTGTGCTTAGATCAGGTATGACCCCCGTAGCGATTTCAGGCTGCATGGAGTGGGAGTGGATATCTAATATTTAAACGTAGATGTAGAAGATCAGAGTTCCTCGTCCAAGATATCTCCTATATGGCTGGGCATCTTGGCGACGTGGACTCCGGCTTTCTCGAAGGCTTCGATCTTGGATTCCGCCGTTCCCGTACCGCTTTCTGAGACTATGGCTCCTGCGTGACCCATCTGTTTTCCCTTAGGTGCCGTCCTTCCAGCGATGTAAGCTACGACCGGTTTATCGAAGTTATCCTCGATGTACCTGGCCGCTTTTTCTTCCGCACTACCGCCGATCTCTCCGATGAGCACTACTGCTTCGGTTTCATCGTCATCCTGGAACATCTTCAGTAGATCTATGAAGTCCAGTCCCACGATGGGATCTCCTCCGAGACCTAATGCGGTAGATTGTCCGTATCCTTTGTTCGTCATGGAGTTGACGATCTCGTAGGTGAGCGTACCGCTCCTTGAGACCAGACCGACGTTACCTTCTTCGAATATGTGGTTGGGCATTATCCCCACCTTGCTCTTTCCTGGAGAGATTATCCCAGGAGTGTTCGGGCCTATGATCGTAGTGCCCTTCTCTTCAGCTTTCTTCATGATCTTAGCAGAATCGTGAACCGGAACACCTTCGGTTATCAGGACTACAGGATCCATGCCCGCGTCGATGGCCTCCATGGCAGCACCCTTGGAGAATCTGGCCGGTACGAATATTATAGAAGCGTTGGCTCCTGTTTCCTCTTTCGCTTTTCTAACCGTGTTGAAAACCGGGACTCCGTCCACTTCCTGACCCCCCTTACCAGGAGTGACTCCCGCTACGACCTTCGTTCCGTACTTCTTCATATATTCGCTGTGGAACTTACCCTGTGTACCCGTGATACCCTGAACGACCAATCTCGTGTCTTCATCTACTATTATGCCCATGGAAAACGGAGAAAATAATTACTTATTAATAATCTTCGATTTGGGGTATTTTGGGTAAGTAGATGTATATTCTGATATATATGACTATATAGTTTAGGTAGTCGTATATTGTCTATACAGAAAAAGTATATAACGTACTGCTATTTTTCAAATATCGATAGATATGAAAGTGAATAAAGGAATCAAAGTTTTGACCGTTATCGGCCTGATATTGGTAGGCGCACTAGTGATGTCTGGCTGTACCGAGGACGGAGATGGAGAATTACAGGAAGTAACCGTGGTGGGATCATCTACTGTGCTTCCCATAGCCCAGATGGCTGCTGAAGAGTTCAACAACGATCATGATAACATACAGGTATCAGTCTCAGGCGGCGGTTCCGGATACGGGATCAACGCCATCGTAGAGGGAACAACTGATATAGGTATGGCAAGCAGAGATATCAAGCAATCCGAGAGAGATGAGGTCCCAGATGTTTATGAGACCACCGTAGCAAGGGACGGACTCGCCGTGATAGTGAGTAAAAAGGTGTACGATGCAGGCGTAACCGCTCTGACGACTGCTCAGGTCATATCGATATACTCCGGTGAGATCGATAACTGGCAGGAATTAGGCGGACCTGATGAAGATATATATATCGTAGAACGGGCGGATACTTCCGGTACATACGGCACCTTCATGGACCTTTTGGGTCTTGATGAAACCGCAGCACACTCCACACAACTCGAGAATTCCGATGTTAAGAGAACCGTTGGGACTTCGGATTACGCCATCGGATACGTCGGTATGGGTTACATAGGAGGCGACACACCGGCCGTTAAATTGGACGGTTACTTACCCAATGCAGAAAACGTAGCGAGCGGTAACTATCCACTGCAGCGTGGACTACACATGTACACCGACGGTGAACCAACCGGAGCCGTCAAAGAATACATCGACTTCATAATGAGCACTAGAGGTCAAGAGATAGTAGAAGAGATCGGTTTCATACCGGTAGCTTGAAACTAAGGTGGCAACATGGTCTCGAGAAAGTTAAAGGATAGTCTGGTCCATATGACCTTCTTCGGGATCGCCACTTTCTCTATTTTGATAATATCTTTTATATTTATATTTCTCTTCGTTAAAGCATACCCCGCGATCGAAACCATCGGCACAGGGCTTCTTTCCAAGGAGTGGAATATCTCACGAGGACAGTTCGGCCTGCTGCCCGCCATATACGGCTCGATATTCGTTGCGGTGGGTGCGCTTATAGTTGCAGTTCCATTGGGCCTAGGGGCGTCCATATATCTTTCAGAGATAGCTCCAGACAAGATAAGGCTGTTACTCAAACCGCTCATCGAGCTTCTAGCCGGGATACCCAGCATCGTTTACGGGTTCATAGGCGCGATCTTACTCGGTCGGTTCTTATTCGATACATTCGGTATGAGAGGACCAAATTCTTTCTTGGCAGCCATACTCATACTAGGAATAATGGCACTTCCAATAATCGTGAGCATGTCCGATGATGCCATGAAGGCGGTACCCAAAGATCTCAAGGATGCTAGTTTAGCATTGGGTGCGACAAAGTGGCAGACCATCCGCAGAGTCACCATCCCAGCCGCCATATCGGGTATAACTAGTGCGGTTATAATGGGCATGGGAAGGGCCATCGGCGAGACCATGGCTGTCATGCTGATAATCGGTTCGGTGATGCGGATGCCCGTACCGTTCTTCAACGTCTTCGATACGGGTAACACACTCACCGCTCTGATAGCCGTACAGATGGGAGAATCCCACGGTATCATAATCAACGTTCTATTCACCGCAGGGATAATGCTGTTCACCATCGTAGCCGTGATGAGCATAATCTCCGATATACTCCAGGTAAGAACCACTGAAAAATTCGAGGGAAAAAGATGAGTTTTAGAAAATTGCTGGCTTTATGGATATTCATCGTGTCCGTTACCGTGTCCATGATAGGATTCCATGGCTTGGCGACCCGTGCGGATATCGGCTATTGGACCATAGCGGGATCACTTGTACTCATATCAGGGTCATGCTACGCATCGGGGATACACTACAATCTCACAAATAAAGCAGATAAAAATCTGTTACTACTGCTCTACGCATCCATAATACTCACCATCGCCGCCCTGTCTTTTTATATCCCTGATGTGCTGGATCTTAGGCCGTGGGAGGTCTATGCAAGGATACCTGACGAGTTCTTCTTTGCACTGATCATGCTTCTCGTGGGTATATTCACCAGTTACTTGAGTTTTAGACCATATCACAAATACAGCAAGGAAGGTGCCCAGTCCGGTGCTCTCTATATATTACACATAACGATACTTCTCACGCTTTTACCATTGATCATCATAATATTCAACATCATATTTCGAGGGGCGGGAGGTATAACATGGGAATTCTTAACCGAAGATATAGTCAGCATGGGCGAGCAGGGCGGCGTATATCCCGCCATATTGGGGACACTGGCCATGATAGCTCTTACGGCCGTAATAGTTCTGCCCCTTGGTGTGGGTACGGCTATCTATCTGGCAGAGTACGCACGTAAGGGCTTAGCTGTAAGGATGATCCGTACGGCGGTCAATATACTCCAGGGAACTCCTTCCATAGTCCACGGATTGTTCGGTTACGCATTTTTCGTTTTGATAATATTCGACGGTCAGAAATGTTTACTCGCCGGTGCTTTAACACTGGCCATACTCACGCTACCCATAGTCACACGCTCGGCCGAGGAAGCGCTGAACGCCGTTCCGGGAGATCTCAGGGACGCGAGTTTAGCTCTCGGGGCGACCAAGTGGCAGACCATAAGAAAGGTCGTTATGCCGCCATCTCTCCCAGGGATATTAACGGGAACAGTGCTCGGGTTAGGCAGAGCAGCCGGAGAGACAGCGCCCATAATGTTCACCGCGGTGTATTTCTCAGGAGCGGGAACACCACACAGCCTGTTAAGACCGATACAGGCTCTACCATACCACCTACTTTCACTCTACAGACTGGTGGGCTATAGGGATGTTGAAAATCAGGCCTGGGCCACCGCACTTCTTTTACTGATTATAGTACTCGGTATCAATTTTGCCGCGATAATTGCTAGAGAAAGATATAGACAGAGGTTTTAGATATGTTTGCAAAGATTCAAGAGTTACTAAAAAAGGAAGATACATGCGAACGGACTGATCTGCCCGATGGGATAAAGATGAGAGTTCAGGACTTTGATCTTTGGTACGATGATACTCAGGCCTTAAAATCCATAGATATGGATGTGGAGGAGAATCAAGTTACTGCCATAATAGGTCCATCTGGATGTGGAAAATCTACTCTCATACGAAGTTTGAACAGGATGAACGATACAATACCTTCCGTTAGAACTGACGGCAAGGTTTGGTTGGACGGTTACAATATCTATGATGAAGTTACTGATTGTGTTGATATCAGAAGAAAGGTAGGGATGGTATTTCAGAAACCGAACCCTTTCCCATTCTCTATAGAAAATAACGTTTTTTATGGATGTGATGTTAACGGTATGGATGTTGATAAAGAAGAAGTGGTGGAGATGTGTTTGAAGGATGCAGCTCTATGGGATGAAGTTAAAGACAGGTTGGATGAAAATGCTCTTTCACTTTCTGGTGGTCAGCAGCAGCGGCTCTGTATTGCAAGGGCTTTAGCTACTGAACCCGAAGTGTTACTGATGGACGAACCGGCATCCGCACTGGACCCTATCGCCACGGCAAAGATAGAAGATTTGATAGATGAGTTAAAAAATAAGTATACTGTCGTGATAGTTACACACAACATGCAGCAGGCCGCCCGGGTCAGCGATTACACGGCTTACATGTACCTGGGCGAGTTGATCGAGTTCGGAGATACGAAACAGATATTCGAGAATCCTCGAGAAGAGAACACCGAGAAGTACATAACCGGAAGGTTCGGGTGAATAAGATGACACCAGATGAGATAAGAAAATCATATCACGTTGAGTTAAAAGAACTGAAACAGATGGTCGAGGAGATGGGAGATCTTTCTTCTAAGGCGATATCTTTGGCCATCGAGAGCTTAGTGGAGTTGGACGAGGGCAAGATCAAGCAGGTCGACGACTTGGACAACAAGATCTACGCCTATGACCGGGCTATCGAGAAGAAGAGTTTGGATCTGATCGCCCTGCAGGCTCCGGTTGCCAGGGACCTGAGGATGATCGGTACCTGCCTGAAGATAATAACGGACTTGAACCGTATCGGCAGGTATTCACAGGATATCACCAAGGTGACCCAGAGGATGCTTGGCAAGCAGCACATGAAGAAGCTGGTATCCATACCACACATGGCCGATCTGACCATAGGTATGGTGGACATGGCTGTGGATTCTTTTGTCGAGGAGAAGGAAGAGTACCAGGAGAAGATCTACGAGAACGAAGAGAAGGTGGACGCGCTGTACGACGAGATCTTTAGGGAAGTGCTGACCTACATGATGGAAGACAGGGGGACCATCTCGATGGGAACACAGTACGTTCTCGTGATACGGTACTTGGAGAGGATCGCCGACCACGCCTGTAATATAGTCGATAGAGTGGTCTACATGGAGACCGGCGAGAGGGTGGAACCCGAGGCGATGGAAGGGCTGGGGGAAGAGATAGAAACTGATAAAACGGATGAACCATAGTTGTTGATGTATGGAAATCCGGGAGTTCTCTATCGAGGATCTTCGTGACGTGGTGGGGATCGAGAAACTCAGTTTCGAGTATCCATATTCTAAGAAGATATTCGAGATGTATGCCGGCAGTGAGTTGTTTCTGGTGGCCTTGGATGAAGGGGAATTTGTGGGTTACGTGATCGGCGAGGTGAGGGAAGGAGAGGGATGGATAATCTCCGTCGCCGTGGACCCTGATTCTCGTAGGGATGGGGTCGGGACAGAGTTGATGCGTGCGGTCATGGAGAGGATGGATGCTTCGGACTATTTTCTGACCGTGAGGGTGGGCAACGACGAAGCTTTCGGCTTCTATTCTGAACTGGGTTTCGAGCCGGTAGGGTTGGCTAGCGGGTATTATGAGAACGGTGACGATGCGGTGTTGATGAAGAAGTAAGGGTTTTGGTTGAGAATCAAAATCCTGATATATATCGAGCATCATGTGATAACGTGAACATCAAGGTGGCCTATGTTGAAAGATGAAAGGATCAGGAGAAGAAGGAAAGATAACATACGCCTGGCGGAAAGGCCTAGAGAGTTCAGTGCAGAAGAAACGATGAAGATGGCTTTTGATATGATCGATTTTGCTTTAGAGCTAAATAAGGGGGCTAAAGTTGAAGAAGGGTGTGATGCACTTGGGGTCAATGACGACCTTGAGGCGATGCGAGAGGGGATAGAGAGGTTGAGCGATAGTGATTGATGGTTGAGGTCGTTTAGTGAGGGAGTAATGTCGAGTAATAATTACCAGACCTATTAAACCCCTGAAACTACTCAGGAACTCTGCCATGTCACCTCAGAAAAAATTAATAATGGTCAGATAATTATAGGGGTAGATGTTTAGGAAAGAAGGTGAGGAAAAGAATTACCAATTTACTCCTTCTAGATTCCCGGAAGAAGAACCGGACACAAAAAAATATTATATGGTAAAAATATTAGCTTTTTTCACCATTAGCACACTCGCAATAATCGGTGTTAGTTACTTACTTGCTGTATTTTTTTTCGGCAAAGTAACTTTCAGTAGATCGTGGTCGGGATATGAAAGTCTTGCATCTACCAGAACATTGTTCATAAGTTTCCTCATCATCATGATACCTCTTGGATATTCTATATTCGGTTTGTTGTTTTTGAAATTTAAGTACGGTAAGTTTATCGGTAACGCTAAGACGTATGTGATGAGAGCTTTAATCGGTATCTCTATTTTCGCTTTGGTATTACATATTGCTCTACTGGATGATCACTGTTGTACTCACTACCTTGTGGGACTACCATCTATGTTAATATTCTATATCAGTATCTTTGGATTACCTCTAGTCTTCGCTGTCGGGTGGTGGAGAGAAAGGGATAAGATTCATAAAAAATTCAAAAGCTCGGATTCTAAATTTTTTGAAATATCAGAGATAGCCAACCGTTTGGGTATCAAAGAAGGATCGGCGTACAAACAGGTCAATAGGTTGCTGTCGAAGAACGGGATGAAGGGATATATCACCCGGGATAAGAACATCTTAGTTAAAGATTCACTGAAGGATGACATGATATCTTATCTGAAAAAACAATCTGGCCGGAGTGAATTGCCTTTGAGTAACATCGAGAACAAATTCCAGATAACTGAATACGTGGCGATAAGTGTGATAAAGAAGTTGACGGAAGAAAGAGATCTCGGAGGACGGATAGATCCACTCAAAAGCGTTTATCGGTATGAAGAGTGATGGTTTTCAATAAAATTCTACGAAGGTATCGATGGTATCTTTGATGGAGCCTATGATGTCGTGGCCTCGTGTTCTTTTTCGGGTTCGAATTCTTCCAACGCATCTAAGAGACCATCTATCTCTCTTTCCTCAGTTCT
>CAZFVW010000039.1:0-13018 GCA_964522285.1 uncultured Thermoplasmata archaeon
ATAAAAACGGCATCCTCTATATTTTTGGGAAACTACCATGAAGAAAGTGATCGCTGTAATGCTGGCTTTAGTCTTATTAATGTCTATTTCGTTTGTTAATTTCAGTGCGGGAGGAGAAGAGTTAGCATTATCCGTTGGCGGTGTAGCGGTTCCGAGTAACGACGGTCATGCAAGGCTGTATGATGAAAAAACTGGGGAGTATAACGGTGATGTAACTGTAATTGAATTAAACGATATCGAAACATACAATGGGCTTGCTGATGATTCTTGGAACGATGGTACCGAACCTAACGGGTGGATTGAATCGGGTGAATACGATGCTTACAGATGGAAATCTGATAGCTCTACCAGTGAAAAAGAAAAACCTTATTACTGGGAGTCCAATCCTGAAGAGGGCGGAGAGAATCTGGTGTTCCTAGCAGAATATCAGAATCCGGAAAATGGAATAAACTACACTTATTTTTCTAATTTACCAGCAGATGTAGATACTCCAAAATATGAAAAAGAAAACCACGTAAGATACGAACCTATCCCAGTACCTGAAGCTTATGAGATAGGATCAAAATATATCAATATCACTATACCGTATTTCAAATATACTGGTTACGACGGACAAGAGGTTCGAAGAAGAGGTACTTTTGACTGCTTCCAGAGTTATGCGGTATTTATCAAGGATAAGGAAGGAGAGCAGTTTAAAGATTGGACCTACATAGGAAATTCCAACCCTGATAAAGGATGGAACCGAGAAGCTGAAGATCCAAAAGCTGCAATTGAACCTATGACCGTTGAAGAATATGAGAAATACAATACCGGTAGAGATTATTTTGATACACGAAGCAATGAATCACTTGATATAAGAGAGGGGGTTGAATACGTATTCCAGGTGAGGGTAAATTTTCAGTCAACCGATGGAGACGATATGGGTGGTGTCTGGGGATACGGTGGCGGTCTAGGAGAACAGAACACCGAACCAAGAATCAATGCTGCAGGTGATGTAGGTGGTAGCGGTACGACTTTCTCGAGCAGTGGTAAAAGCAGTGGTATGGTAACAGGGTCCGAAGATACGACACCACCGGACGTATCGATTTCCGAACCAAGTACAGACGAGTATAAATCTTCAGATTTCACCGTTAAATGGTCTGGAAGTGATGATGGAAGTGGGATCGATTATTACGAGAGCCAGTTAGACAGCGAGGGATGGATAGATAGAGGAACCAGCACAAGCAGCTCATATTCTTCAGTTTCTCACGGAAGCCATACAGCATACGTAAGAGCATGGGACAATGCAGGAAATTCGAATACAGATTCAGTTGATTTCAACGTAGATGCCTATGACCCCTCGATAAGCATAACCTCTCCCTCAAACGGCATGGTCACTAACGAAACAGATGTTTCAGTTACGTGGTCCGGTAGTGACTCAAGAACAGGAGATAGCGGGATAGATTATTACGCTAGAAAGCTGGATGATGGTTCATACGTTAAAGACGGAACAAGTACGAGCCACACCTATACTTCACTTTCCGATGGTACCCATACAGTATACATAAGAGCATACGATAACGTGGGAAATTATAATACTGATTCAGTCAGTTTTGAAGTAGATACGATCGATCCAAGTGTAGATATATCTTCTCCTTCTGAAGGAGGGATATCAAAAGATACTGATGTCACTATCGAATGGTCTGGCAGTGATTCAGGCAGCGGTATATATTACTACGAGGTCAGAGATGATGGGGGTACGTGGAGGAATAAAAGCACGAGTACCAGCCATACCTACACACTATCAGAAGGTGATCACACAGTAGATGTTAGAGCTACGGATAATGCAGGTAATTCGATCACAGATTCAGTTTCGTTCACCGTCGCTTACTCTCAAAATTATACTTTGAATACTAACTCTGAATCCGATGACTGGACGTTCTTATCTACTGAATTGATACCCGTCGATCCAGACCTCGAAGCGATATTAGAAGATCCGGATTATGGTATATCTGGGAATTACTCGAAGGTTATGTGGTACGATGCCTCATCTTCTTCATGGAGATCATATGTGCCTGGCAGGTCTGATGATTTTAATGATATATCTACATGGAATGAAACCATGGGGATATGGATACAGATCACGGGTAAAGATATATTGATGATGAAAGGCACATTTCCGACTTCGACAGATATAAAATTATATCCGGGGTGGAACATGGTCGGATTCCCATCAAAATCAGACGAAAAAGCCAGCTTAGCCCTTCCAGATGAAGTGAGCAAGATCGGTGTTTTCGATGAAACTGAGAAATACAATATCGGATATATCACAGATTTATCAAAATATACGTTGAAAAGTGGAGAAGGATATTGGGTTTATAACAGTGCTGATACCACGATCACGTGGACAGTGAGTTACTCGTAAGTATCTTCTATCTTCTTTAATAAATCGTTTGTTTTTTCTAGCTCTTTTTCTAGCCCTAATTCTTCTTGAATTTTTATACTTTTTTCAAAGTGTTCAATAGCTTTTTTATTATCTTTTTTTTCTAAAAAGAGAGAACCGATATCTCTTAACAATTTAGAATAATCTTTTTTTTCACCTACTTCCCGGAATATTTTTTCAGCATTTTTGTATTCAGTAAGGGCATTTTCTAACTCCTTCTTTTTTAAGTACACTTTACCTAAGATCGCTTTACTAATAGCCTCTTCGGCTCTTGATTTAATTTTTTTAGATACATCGATAGATTTTTTGACATTCCTCTCCGCACTTTCTAGTTCGCCTTTTTTTAGTTTCAATTCAGCTATGAATCTGTAAGCATAGATAGAATTGTACTTCCCTCCTATATCCTTCCCTAATTCTAAACTCTTTTTATATTTTTCATAAGCTTTATCATATTCACCCTGGTCCTCCATGATTTTTCCAATATTTAATAGTGAAGTTGCGATTCCCTCTTTATCACCTATCCCTTCTCTTATCTTAAGACTCTTTTTATGGAATTTTAGAGCTTTATTGTATTCTTTTAAGTCTTGATAAACATTACCAATGTTATTCATAGCTGACGCAACGTTAGATTTGTCGCCCACTTTCTTCATAGATCTCAAACTTTTAGTATAATATTCTAATGTTTTCTCAAGTTCCCCTCTCTTTTCGTAAACTAATCCGATATTGTTGAGAACCATCCCAAGGTTTAGTTTATCTCCGATCTCTTTGAAAGATTTCAGGCTCTTGTCGTAATATTGAAGTGAAAGATCGGATCGACCTAAATAATCGTAAACAAGACCGATATTTGTCAGAGTCTTCGATTCACCTCTCCTATCCCCTATCGAATCTCTAAATTTGAGGGCATTGTCAAAATGCCTTAAAGATTTATCGTAATTGGCCCTGTACAACTCATTAGCACCCAAGTTGTGCTCGATCTCAGCCATCTCTTTCTCATCCACGAACTCCTCAGCAACCTCAAGAGCCTTTAACAGATGTTCGTCAGCTTTATCATAGTCCCCCAACCTGATGTATATCCGGCCTTTCACACGCTCTATCTTGGCGTTCTCGAGCTTCAATTCATCCCCTAATAACTCGATACCTTTATCACACTCTTCCAACCCCTTCTCGTACTCACCGATATTCATGTAAACATTTGCGACTTTCCGATGTAACGTAGCTAACTTACTTTCGTTCTCCTCTTCCTCTAAAGCAATTTTATAGTCCTCGACCGCTTTTGAGAAATCCCCCATCAACCCTTTGGAGTCGCCCAATCTGTTCAGGATATCAGTTTTTGAGATCGGTTTTTCTCTCCTCTTCAACTCGTTCATCACTTCCAATGAATTGTTGTAGAATCTAACCGCCTGTTCAGGGGCCAGTTCGTTCTCAGCCTTCTCACCTGCTCTGAACGAATAATCGAAGGCCTTCTCGTGTTCGTTTGTATTATAAAAATGCCTAGCTAGTTCGTATAATACGCCTTCGATATCATCTACAAAAGTTTCCTCGTAATACGCTCCCAGGTTCCTGTGATGAGAGACCTTCCACCATCTCGGGACGTTTTCGTAGATCACGTCTCTAAATATAGCGTGGGAGAACTCGATCTTGTCATCTCTAGGATTCAATATACCTGAAGAACTAAGATTCGATACGGATCTGTTGATGTCGGATATCAATGGAAAATAATCTGTAACTTCCGTATCGATCTCGCCACCTTCACACGATATATACTCTACTAAAGCGATATCTTCAGGTTCGAGTAATTCTAATCTCCTTACAACCACCTCTTCTATGCTGTCAGGGGGTGCGTAATCTTCTTTAGTCACTTCGTAGACCCCATCCACTTTCTCGATATTCCCCTCCTGCTCCAACTGTTTTAGAAGTTCTATGACGAAGAATGGATTACCTTGACAGCTCTCGGATAACTTTTGAATAAATTCTTCAGAAAAGTCATTCGGTATGAACAGTTCATCGACTATGCCATCCACCGCTTCTTCACCTAAACTATCGAGTTCTACTCGGTCTAAATTCTCGTTTTTCGCCATCCCATCTCGGGTTTCATCGTATTTCAGGCTCTCGCCGGGTCTCGCGGATCCCAATATCATGATATTTTTACCATCGATGTTCCTACCCAGATATTCGAACACGAAGAGCGAGGATTCATCGGCCCACTGGAGGTCTTCTAGAACGAGTATAAGAGTGTTCTTCTCAGATCCTTCTTCCAGATAGTTCAATACATTATCCGCTATCCTGACCCTTTCATTATCGAGCTCTACACCTTCGAGATTCCTTCTTACTGTGAACTTACTTTTCGATACGTTCGATATCTTCTCCTGTATCCCCTTTATATCGTCCATATCCCCGGACCACCCGTCCAAAGTCTCGCTGTATTCCTCCTCTATCTCCCTCACGGTCCTTGTCAATAGGTTCTTCATCTCAGGGTGTTCTTGACCTCGGATAACCGCTGCGATGTAGATACTACCCCCGTGCTCTATCAATATCTTCATGTCGCCGTATTCCAGTCTACCCAGACCCCCTTTCTGTTGTCCGGATTGATCGAATGAATCTCTTACGAAATTCTGGACAGCCGAGAGCATGCCTGCGAAGATATCACCATCCATCTCTTCTGCACCTTCGGGGTGTGCTGTTGCTAGCAGTAATCCGGAATCGTCCACTGCGAACATCTCTGCGAACGAAGTCTTTTCAAGGTCTTCGTACAACGGCTCAGATATGCTCTCTTTCAATGCGTCAGAAAAAAGATGGAACGGTTCTCTGGAATTGATGTCCGTCCTCCCTTTCAAGATAGAATGATCATTATCTCTTGCGAACTCCTCGAACTCTTCCATCAATCTGGTCTTTCCGATACCCGGTTCTCCTTCGACGGTTACCAAAGAACCGTTACCTTCAGAAGCTCCCTCTAGATGTTCTTTTAAATTATCAAATTCTTCATCCCGTCCGACCAGGGGAAGCTTTCGGAATATATGATCTTCGGTTCCAGAGCTCACGGTTAACGGTTACATATGTGAGAGGAGATTAATAAATTATCTGTTTTCTATTTTGTTGTTTAACAATACTAGCTCTAATATTATTTTACTCAAAAGACTTAAAACCTATGTTGTATTTCAACAAATGGCTTGGTATAATGATAAAACAACCTTGTGAAGTTATCGTTTTCTATCTCCTACCCTCTATAAGGGCTGAGTTATCCAAAGAACTGATCGAGCTAGGATTAAATCAACAGACGGTTTCAAAACGCCTGGATATGACCCCTGCAGCGGTATCTCAATACGTAAGGGGTAAGAGAGGGACAGCTGTCAATTTTGACGAGAATATCCAGAACGAGATCCGATCTCTAGCAAAGGATATCGTGAAAGATGATGTTGAAAATATCTCTGAGAGGATCTGCGAGATATGCTCTAGATCATGGGATACTCAAGAGATAATGATAGACGACGATCTAACGGATATACCTGATAAATGCGGGCTTTGTTTGAAAGATAAAGATCGATCGTGAGACAATTATTTGTATGACGTAGTTTTTTTCTAAGTGATGGATAGTCTCATATTGATAGTACTATTAGGATATGCATTTTTCTGGGGCTTGAGAAAAGGCGGTACTTTCTGCATCGCACTTTGTATGCCCGCATTGACACCGACTATCACACATATGGATTCGTGGAAAGACGGTTTAAAGGTCGGGATCAAATTCAATATACCTAGGATATTATTACTATCGGCTTTCGGAGGGATATTGGGTTTTATAGTATTCAAAGCTAAAAACACGGACGTACTATCAGATTTCTCTAGATTTTCTTTTACAACAGGGTATATCTTGATCGGTATTTTTCTGGCTATTTTGGGTTTGTACAGTCTGATCAATTCGATAGAGGAACATGAAGATATCAAAGATAACGTGTGCCATCCACTATTTCGTTTCCTGAAAAGAGACGAGTATCCCTTACTGACCGGTCTGATCTTTAGTATCGTTTGCGTGGGCGAATCTGCTGTAGCTCTTGAAACATTTTTACTGACTGGTTCCATGGCCTTTTTCAACGATTCTTTGCTCTCATCCGTTATACTCGGAGCGGGCATAATGTTCATATTTTCTATCGGTCTAGCTATTCCGACAGTATTTTTCGCTATGGCTGGTTCTCATCTCTCGGACAAAGGTGGTAAAAAGGTATTGAACAAGGTAAGGGTTGTGAGCTCTGTATTGATGATCATCTTCGGTTTGATAGTAATTATACAAGCTATATAATATATGTTGATTAAAGAATATCCCCTAAATAAAAACTAATAATCCGAAACCTTTATAAACATGTGCATCGATATACAATTGTACAAGCAGACAAGTATCTCACAAATCACGATAATCACCCTCCCTCCCTTTTTTTTCTCAACATCACTTTTCTACAAATTATTTAAAAGTCCCAATCAGGGTGAGGTTCAGGCAACCTTAACAACTGTAAAAAATATTAGGACATCTCCAATTCCCAAGTTGAAATGGTCAATATTTAAGATCCTTGGGGACGTGGGTGACGCCCTTTCCTTCTTTGACCTCACCGACTATCTTTCCTCCGGTGGATATTGAGATCTCCTCCGCATCTTCAGAACTTACCACCAGACAGAAACCCATGCCCATGTTGAAGGTTTTATACATCTCTTCATCAGAGACTCCGCCTTCTTCCTGCAAAAAGTCAAAGATCGGTTGAGGTCTCAGTGGTTCAGTGATCTCATAATGGAATCTATCGTTTATCCTGTTGATGTTTTTAAGTCCTCCACCAGTTATATTTGCCATGCCCTTTACATCATGTTCTTTTAGAACTTCCATCATCTCCTTCACGTATATCTTCGTCGGCTCTAACATAACTTCGCCGATGATACCGAAATCCATCTTCTCATGATAATCGTGATCGCTTTCATCGATGATCTTTCTGGCCAATGTGAAGCCATTCGAATGGATGCCCGAACTCGGCAAACCGATGATCTTATCCCCTGCCTCCACATCGCTGCCATCTATAATATCTTCCTTCTTTACAAATCCTAGGGCGGTACCGGCTATATCGAAACCCTTCACGATATCACCTAATGTTGCGGTCTCGCCACCGATTATGGTCATGTTGGACATCTCCGCCCCCTTCTGAAGACCCTTACCTAGCTCCCTGGTCAGTTTTGGATCGGGCTCTTCAACTGCTAAGTAGTCAACGAAAGCTATAGGTTCCGCCCCCTGGCAGATAGCGTCGTTCACGTTCATGGCTATGCAGTCGATCCCGGCGGTATCCCATCTTTCCATCTCATCGGCCACAAGGAGTTTAGTTCCAACGCCATCAGTACAGAGCGATAAAGCATAATCACCGAAATCCACCAAACCAGTAAATTCACTTTTTAGAGGTGCTCCGAAACCCCTCCTAGCGAACAGAACAGTTTTCCTTAAAGCATCGATAGCTTTTTCTTCCTCTTCTATGTCTACACCCGCATCCTTGTAAGTTAACCCGTTCATAGTGATTTATCTTCAAGAGATATTTATTAGTTTTCACATAGTATAACAAAATTTTATAACTGGGTTATTTTATAGGAAAGTAATGAGATTGATAGTGATTTCTGACTATTTGGGTCGCCAGGAGTATCTGGAACCTCTAAAAGAGGTTATCGAAGGAGAAGATTTCGACGCTCTTGTTTTTACAGGAGGCATGGCTGAAGGTAAAGAATCGATAACGGAATATACTAAAGCTCTTGCTGAAGGCAGGGAACCCGGTAAAGAGAAAGATACGTTGATTGAAGAAAAAAAGAGGAAAGAAGAAGATATCAAGAAGTTTCTAGAGTATCTTACCAAATTGGATCTTCCCGTTCTCTTCGTTCCAGGTCACACGGATACACCCTTAGATATGTATGAAGATCTGGTAAATATGGCACTAGACAAAACTCAAAATCTCCATTATGTACACCTCAAATTCCTCCAACTAGACAATTATATATTCAGCGGTTGTGGAGGTATCATAGGAGATGAGTCGGAGAAATATTTCCAATACAAGATATCTATCGGCGAACTGAAGACCAGACTCAGGAACCTAAAAACATTTAGACAGGAGAAGATAATGGTAGTCCATACACCTCCATCTGTCGGAGAAGGAGATGATATGGAAGAACCTTCGGAATACGTGAACGAGGTTATCAAGTTCCTCAAACCGAAGATCCTTTTCTACGGGATGATAGACCCGAAAAGTAAGATGAGAGTGATCAACGACACTGTGGCCATTTCACCAGGCCCCCTTACTGAAGGTAATTACTGTGTCGTAAATACGAAAACCATGAGCGTCGAATTTGAGAATTTAGAAGATCCCGAAGAGGAAGATTAAGATGTCTTTGAAATACTATGTAGAGAATTTTGATAAAGACACTGTTAACGAAGAGCTAGATATAGAATTGGATATCACCAAAAAAGCTCTAGAAGATCCAGAAACTCCTATCTTATTTTCTAATTTTCCCGGAGGAAGCCCTATCATAAATCTATGGGCGACCAGGCATAGACTTGGAACCGCATTAGGCGTGGATCCCGACGGGATAGTCGATCTGTTAGCTGATGCTGTCGATGAACCTACATCAGTAAAGGTAGTAGGTGGGGCCGAGGAGTTATATGAAAAGCAGGACCAGTTCGATCTTAGGGATATGCCCATACCCAAGTACTATCCAAAAGACGGTGGTAGGTATATCACTTCTGGAGTCGTCTTTTCAGAATATGAAGGTGTGCGCAATATTTCCTTCCACAGGCTGATGCTGACAGGTAAAGATACTTTCACCATCCGGTTGGTTCCTAGGAACCTTCATAGGATGTATACTGAGTCCATCGAGAAAGGAAAAGAACTGGAAGTATCGGTAGCCATCGGTGTTTGTCCCCCAATCCTTTTAGCAGGTGCTACTTCAGTGGATTATGAGATCGATGAATTCGAGATAGCAAGCTCTCTAAGAGAGAAAGGAATCGGAAAAAAAGTAGAGGCATGTGAACTACCTAACGGAATCTCGTACCGGCATATTCAGAATATGTTTTACAGGGAAGATTGCTAGACGAGAAAGGAGACGAGGGCCCCTTCGTCGATATAACTAGCACTTATGATAAAGTAAGAAAGCAACCGGTTCTCAAGATAGATACGATCTGGAAGAAACAAGATCCTATATTCCACGCTCTTCTACCTGGAGGACACGAACACTTCCTATTGATGGGTCTTCCAAGGGAGTCGGTGATGAAGAGAGAGATAGGAAAAATCGCCCATGTAAAAGATGTCAGATTAACACATGGCGGCTGTAGCTGGCTCCACGGAGTAGTATCCATAAAAAAGGATGACCATACAGACATAGATCAAGTTATAACGAAGGCATTCCAGGCACACACCTCGATGAAGAAAGTGATCATCGTGGATGATGATATCGATATCTATGACGATAGACAGGTCGAATGGGCCGTGGCCACTAGATTCCAACCCCACAAGGATCTGACGATATTAGAAGATCAGAAAGGTAGTTCCCTTGATCCTAGCGCACCTGACTTAACTTCTAAGTGGGCTTTGGATGCGACAAGGCCATGGGAAGGTGAAGAGTTCGAAAGAGCCAAGTTGGAGTGAGATCCATGGCTGAGAACAAGATCCAATATCCATATGATTATGATAAGGATAAAAGAAAGAAAGCAAAACTCTATTCTAAACAGAAACTGTATATCGGTCTATTAAATGGTATATTGATACCATTGTTAGTTTTAGGTTTTATATTCTTCAGCGGCTTCTCTGTATGGCTGGAAGAAACATCCTTCGGTCTAATTTCTAATACTCCTTTGGACTTTTATTGGTTGGGCGTTTTCCTCTACATTATATCGTTCATGGTAATCGTTTTCCTGACCAGTATCCCCGTATCGTACTATTCCGGGTATGTGATCGAACACAGGTACGATCTCAGCAATCAAACCTTTTTTCAATGGTTGAAAGATCAGATAAAATCGCTGTTCTTGTCTCTTCTAATATCATCACCGTTGATAATGGGTGTCTTTTTTCTTGGTAGCAACTACCCAGAACGGTGGTGGTTGTACGCTGGCATGATCTCTTTTGTAATAATGGGAGTTCTGACCAATATATCTCATCTGATATTCTTCCCACTCTTTTATAACATGGAAGAATTGGATGATGAAGAGCTCAGTAAAGAGCTGATCAAGATAGCTGAAGATAACGGAGTCCCCCAAGTTGAAAAGGTAGTGGAAGTTAAAGCTGGAGAGAAAACAGAAAAGGCTAACGCCGGTTTCGCTGGTATGGGCAAGACAAAGCGTATATATCTTTTTGACACGCTCCTAGAAAAATTTCACAGAGATGAGATAAAGAGTGTGGTTGCACACGAGATGGGTCATTACGTTAACAAAGATATCATCCGTTTTATCGTTCTAGAAGCATTGTTGATATTCCCGATATTTTTTGCAGCAGGTAAAATATTAGATTACTGGGGAGGTTTCGAAAGCATATCTAACCTCCCGATATTCATACTGATACTTTTCGGTCTTTACAGCCTAATTGACCCACTTACATTGGCTTACAGCAGGCATAGGGAGAGAGAAGCGGATGGATTTGCCTTACAGATAGTTAAGGATAAAAGAGCCATGATATCAACATTCAAAAGACTCTCGGATATCGCTCTTTCAGAGATATCGCCGAGGAAGATAGTTGAAATCATGTTTTATTCACACCCACCTCCAGAAAAGAGAATAAATATGATCGAACAGAAAAGTGTAAAGGAGAACTAGGATCGATTTCCTCCACTTTCACATAGCGATTATTTTCAGATGTTCTTTTCTTTGATGATATGCTCCATAAGCTGCTAAAAGTAATCCAAAGTACCAAAACAATCTGATCGGTGTACCTGAGTACATAAGACCATATTCTTGAGCTAATGGATTGAATATATCTCCCATGCTAATGAATACTAATCCTATTGATATGTAGTACCATCCCTTTGTTTTCACTATTTGTATTATGAAAATAGCGATCATGAATGCGAATATTTCTGCTGTTGCATAGATAGAATAAGAATGTCTACTCAGGTCAAACCCCTCACCGTATGCAGGTAAAAACGACGATACGAAAACTAGTAAAATCCAACCCACGAAAAGTATAGATGCAACGGTTTTTTGGCTCAGATCAAGGTCAAAGCCCGTGAATTTTAGTTTTAGTAAAAGCCCTATCGTCATTATCGGTATCGAGATAAATCTTAATAGATAATAAAGTTGGTTCGCACCAAAAGCAGAAAATACATTTGAGGCTAATATCACTAAAAGAGATATAGTCAAAACGAACCAGACCTTGCCTTCTTGGCTTTTCAACCCGTAAAGATTGAAAGTGTATGTGAATGAGATGACAGCGATTATAAGCGTACTAGCACCTGCTAAATTGTTTACAATTTCACCAAAACCGATAAAAGGTACTAGAGCAAAAGCCATCAAGATCAAGATGGACATCAGAGCAAAAAAGTTCTCAACCACATGAGATTTAGTAAGATCCTCTTTTTTTAAATTGAGTAGTTTTTCTTTCATCATCTAGCCTCCATATCCCTTATTTTTTTGGCTGTTTTTTTACCCCACCTTTTAGCTTTTTTTTCAGAAACGAAATCCATCAGAGCTGGTACTACGTGGTTTCTGATAGCCCGGATCATCTCCCTTTTCGTAACTTCTTCTGGTGTTGATCCTTCATTTATCACAGCTTTTTTCGTGATACCTATCGATAGGATATCCCCAACGAAATCCAATTCGTCAACAACCGCTTGGAAAATTTTGTTTGGCATCTATATTGTTTATATCTTAATCCTATTTTTTATTTTTGGAACCGTATCAGTCGAAAATTCTATATAATGAATTTTCTTAACTAGGTCTGTCAGCAGCAGAGTATTAGATTCTGGCTGTTCGGAACGCATTCCCGACTTAGCTCAGACTGGCCTTTCGGGAATCCAAGATTCCCAAAGCTCGGAAAGCGTTGCTTTCACAGGAATTGGAAATTCCTGTTCTCGCCAATTATGAAAATTGGCGATTCCTCGTAGGCTGGCTGACTGTATGACACGCATTCCCGACTTAGCTCAGACTGGCTAGAGCGGGTGACTGTAGTTGGAAAACAACTCGGGTAGAACCCATCACCCGTCCAATAGATATCACCAGGTCCCCGGTTCAAATCCGGGAGTCGGGACTTTCTCATTCCATTCGAAACTCCCTCCTCCCTCCGTGGAATCGGAGATTCCACTTTTCCCTCGATATCTCTGCGGGAATCCGGGAGTCGGGACTTCAATTTTTTTAAAATCGTCATTTATAACCATTAAGTTAATTTAGTAGAAAAGTGATTAATTAGAATATTAGGAGCTAGTGGTGTACATATATAGGAGGTAAAGATGGTCAAAGCAGCGATAATGAACTCGTTGAAAAAACTGGTTGGTTATCCCGGTGTAGAAAGTTGTATGGTGCTTACTAAAACCGGTGTGTCCCGGGTGACTCTGGGCCAGATATCCGATTCTGTAAAGGAAGATATGGGAACCTTTCTCGCAACTGTT
>CAZFVW010000040.1:0-12903 GCA_964522285.1 uncultured Thermoplasmata archaeon
GAGCACAGATTCCAGAGTTTAGCAGCCGATGAGGAGATACATAAACAAGAACTTTTAAGGCTGCACGAGAAGCTCTTCGGTGATAAGGATTACGTTGTTCCTGAAAAAGAGGGCCTACCGCCGCACGAAGGCGACGCCCAAGTGGATACAGTAGGCAGCCTATTGGAAACATTGAACACGGCTATGGAGAACGAGAAGAACGCCTACAAGATCTATGAATATCTTGCTAAAAACCAAAAAGATTACACTGCTCTTTTCAAATATCTAGCAGTCATGGAACACGGTCACTTCGAATCGTTACAAAAAGAAAAGCAATTATTGGAAGGAAGAACTGCCCAGAGGCCAGAGATAAGTGACGAAGCTCCGGATGGTTTACTGCAGTACGCTAGGGAAAAAAGACAGGTACAATAATAGACAATATAAAAATCATATACTATACAAACCAAAAAAACTAGTGATAATATGAAAGAAGAACTAAAATCGCTGACTTTTAAGGAGATACTAGGTTATTCGATAGTTGCCGAATCTGTATCTAGAAAGACATATCTCAGTTTCGCGGATTCTGCAGTCGGAGAGCTACAAAAGGGTCGCTTTAAAAGCTTAGCAAAGGATGAAGTCATGCACAAAGAAGAACTCGAAAAGATCTATCATAAAGAGTTCGGTAAAGGAGAGATCGAATACCCAGATGGTAAAGATCTACCCCCTCATGAAGAAGAGATCGACGTAAGTACTGCAGGAAATATGGTTGAATCTCTCGAGTGGGCTAGACAGAATGAACTGAACGCTTACGAGATCTACAAGTATCTAGCTGAAAAACACGATATGTACAGAGACATCTTCGAATACCTTGCTTTGATGGAATGGGGCCATTACGAATCGCTGAAAGTAGAGACCGAGTTCTACAAGGGAGAGATCGAGCAGAATCCAGAGTTCAAAAACCGAAGCCCTTGGGATATCGGACAGGAAGAACAAAGAGAAGGAAGAAAATAATCTTCTACCCCAAACCTCTTTTTCATTTTATTTTCTTTTCGAACAGATCTTCAAGATAGACCAGCGGTAAACTTCCAGCGTAAAGTATCGTATCGTGGAAGAATTTTTCGCTGAAATCACTCCCCATGTCTTCTTTAACATCATCTTTAAGCTCTTTTATCATGTGTTTTCCTAGGAGATAACTCAGTTGGTATCCTGGATGCTGAGTGTACCTTTTGACTTCTGCTACTGCCGCTTCTTCTGCCATGTTCACCTCGTCTTTCATGAATTTGACGGCTTCCGAAAAACTCATCTTACCCGTACTCAACTTGATATCCACTATTATCCTGGCAGCCCGCCATACTAGGTCTTTGTTCTGAAGTAATCTCGCTTCGGGTGTGTCATCGAATCCGTGATCCTTCATCATCTCTTCACAGTAATGAGCCCATCCTTCTATGGTCTCTATAGCATGCGAGAACAGTATGAATACATCATTTTTCTTTAAAGCGGCAGACAACTGAAGATGATGGCCAGGATAGCCTTCATGCACGGTGGTGTTCCTAACATCCCAGTAAGCCATGTTCTTCCACGCTTTTTCGTTCGAAGGTCGGGTCACCAGATAGATCCCCTTCCTTCTCTCTTCGAATTTAGCCGGTCCCATATATGCAGCGAACGGTATTATGTGCCTAAGATAATCGGGAGTTTCGGTAACCTCTATCTCTTCGTTTTCAGGTATGGTGCAGAGGTCATTTTCGATGACGAAGTTCTTCGCATCTTGCAGCCCCTCTTCATACCACTCCAATGCTTCTTCGAAATCCTCGGGGGTCTGTGACAATACTTCCTCTAGAACATCCTCTATGGCTTTTTCTTCATCGATCTTATCAGCATATCTTTCCATCTCTTCTTTACACTCGACGAGGTACTTTTTCCCGATATCCAATATCTCATCTGAACTGTAAGGTATCTTTCTTTTTTCTAATAACTCCTCAAATCTTTCTTCACCGATGGTGAAATCTTCTCCCGCCTCTAATCGTTTATCTGTAAGCCAATCAACGTACTCCTCTAAAGCTTCGTCAGCACGATCCATAGCCTTTTCAAATTCTTCTAGTTTATCATCCCCCACACCCTTCTCGTGGGCGATCATCATCACCATCTTGAAAAGCATGGGTATCCTTTCAGATGACTCTATCGCCATATCAACCCACAATCTCACAGGGTCGGTAAGGGCGGATTTAGACTGTTCGATGTATTCTGGAACCGCTTCTACTCTCTTCTTTATGTTATCGAATCTTTCATCGAAGGGAGCAAATTCCCTTTTTATAAGTGGGAATATACTGCCGCCGATCACCTCGGGAACTGAAGGCGATTTTTTCCACTGTTCCAGTTCTTCATCTTCGAAGAGGAGCAGTTCGATAAGATGGATACCGACCTTTTTAGCCGATCTATTTTCCTCTGATAGTTCGTCATCTTCAAATCCTTTCAATTCTTCTAAAGCATCCTCCATCATCTCGATATCCCCGAGATGTTTTTCTTTAGATCCATCTGGAAGTTTATGATCGTATTTATGGATCCCAAGATGTGTCGCAAAATGTGGATTCCTTTCCATCAACGTGTCGAATACTTCCTGTTCAAACTCTCCAAAATCATCGTCAGCTTCGGTCATCTTATCAGAAAGTAAAGAGGATGAAGGTGGATTTATTTCTTTTCAATTTTAGATATGTCGTAGGTCCCCCGTTGACCGTCCCATCCTTTCTTTGCTTCGATCACCTCGAAACCGTATTCGTACATGGGTCCATCTAGAACTAGACTTTCGTATTCCCCACCTTCACCTGCGATGTTGATCCTGTATTCATCATGGAGATCTTTAAGATCTGAGATACATCCCTCGTCTATCTCTCTTCCCAGCCAAGAATCGTCCAATCCCATAGCTGCTACGCTAACGATTATTGTCTGAAAACCTTCTTCTAACAACTCTTTAACTAGATCGTATTGATCCATATTCCACAGCGGTGAGAAGACTTCGAGACCCAATACATCGGCCATCTTCTCGATCCTTTCTCTCTGGTAATTAGAAGCTACAGCTCCGGTGATCACCCCTTCCAAAGGTATGCTTCTCAACGCAGATTCCAGGTCCTTTAGTTCTTCTTCTTTGACCCCTTCAGTTTCGACTTCGATGAGTTCGATACCGATGGATCCAGCAATTTTCGGGAGTAGATCGAGGTTAGGTTTATGGAACATGTAGGAGTCATCTCTAGATGGCTTGACCGTAACTAGCCAATCTACATCGATACCTTTTTTTATGGCTTTCCATAGAGCGAGATTAGAGTCCTTCCCTCCTGAGAACAGTGCTGCGTAGCTCATCGTTATGGATAATAGGTAAAATCTTTAAATATGTTATCTACGTAAAGCCAAATATGGAAGTCATTTTTCACCCTGAATACTTAGAACACCGCCAACACGGCACACATCCCGAGAGGCCGGATAGACTCAAGGCGGTACTACACAGGTTGGAGAAAGAGGGATTACATGAAAATATCGAAGTACCCGAACCTGCAGATAGGGAAGATGTTGCAGTTGTTCACGATGAAAAATACATAGATAATGTGAAAGACCTTGCTCCCGGATATATCGATGGCGGAGATACTTACCTAACTGAGGATACTTACGATATAGCCATGCTCTCAGCAGGGGGCGCACTGATGTCTTTAAAGAAAGCTGAAGAAGGGATCAAAAACATGGCATTATTGAGACCTCCAGGCCATCACTCAGGAAGGGATTACGGAGGAGGTTTCTGTTATTTCAACAATATCGCTATCGCGGCGAAGAGATCAAAATTCGATAGAGTTGCGATCTTAGATATCGACGCCCATCACGGTAACGGCACCAGTGATATATTTTACAAGGATAGGTCAGTGCTCTACATCTCAGAACACCATCACGGCATCTATCCGGGAACTGGTGAAAGTTTCGCTATCGGTGAAGACGAAGGACAGGGTTTCAATGTGAACATACCCTTCGGAACGGGTTCTGGTGATACCTCAGTAGAATTGGCCTGGGATAATCTAGTAGAACCGATATTACGACAATACTCTCCCGACATCATATTGGTGTCTCTGGGAACCGACGGCCACTATTCCGATGTTATGACCGGTTTATCGTATTCCAGCCAGTGCTATGTAGAAACAGCCAAAAAAACTATGGATCTGGCTGATGAAATATGTGACGGTAGGGTCTCTTTCATGCTGGAAGGAGGATATCATTTAGATTCTCTTTCTGAGATAGTGGCGGGGATAGTGGGTTACGATGTTGGAAAAGATGTAAAATTAGAATACACCAAGGTCAGTGACAATCACCAGAAAGGTAGGAACGCAGTTGAAGATTCTTTTGAGTCTCTATACAAGTATTGGGAACTTGAAGAAATGATAAAGTAAAGGTAAAGAGGTTTTTTACTCCTCTCTGTATTTTGGATGTTTTCTGTATCTGTCCAGCTTTTTCTCTTTTTCTTCGAAGATCTTACGCCTCATATTTTCAAGACCTTCATCCAAGGCTTTCATGATATTCCAATCATATTCTCGTGTGTAGAACATACCGTGGTCGGTTTGCAGTCTCAATCTTATGCTGTATTTTGTTTCATGACCTTCTTTTTGATGTGAAACCACATGGACGTTTAAAACCAATGGAGTCAGGACCTGATTCATCTTCTTGAGGTATTTCTGTATCACATTATATATCTGATCGTACATGGAAGACGTTTCTTCAAGACCAGTTATCTGGACATAGACTTGCTCAGCTTCTCTGAAACTAGCTATCATCTCGATGATATCGTAAGCGGTCAATACACCCTTGATCTTGTCATCATCCAGGGCTATGACTGTGGAAATATTATATTCACTCATCTTCTCCGTAGCAGTCTGGATCTTATCATTCGGCTTGGTAGTTATAGGGGTAGTGACCATTATGCTTTTAACTTCGATATCTTCGAATGGGTGGTGTTTTTCACCCGACATCTCACCTTTCTCTTCCCTCATAACGGGTCTAGATATCTCGTTCAATACATCTTTGATCCCGATCATCCCGCTGAGCCTTTTATGTTGATCTACTACAGGTATCACTTTCTCATCCATCTTCTCCATCATGGCTTTGGCTTTACCTATATGATCATCTTCGTCTATAGTAGAAGGCGATGGCGTCATATAGTCACTAACAACCGATTTTTTCAGATCCGCGATATCTGAAACAACATCGATGATGTCGGACCGAGAGATGAATCCTACGTAATTCGAATCACCGGAAGTCACAGGTATCCCTCTGTATCCTGATGAGAGAAGCATTTCGCACACGTCAACTATGTTATCGTTTACATCAACATTTGGGGGGGTACTCATGATATGTTTCAGTTTTGTAGAGTAAGAAAGATGTCTCTTTTTTACAAACGTATCTTCTCCCACAATACCCACCACATCATTCCCTTCCACTATCAGGATCTCAGCGACGTCATGTTTACGGATCATCCCTATAACGTCAGATACTGTGTCTTCAGGGTCGGCGGTAAGAAAATCCTTCGTCATAAGGTCCTTTGCCAAGATTTCTTCTATCTGTTTCATCGTATCTCCTTCTGGATTAATTTACTAATACAAACTAAAGCAGGAGGGTTATAAAAGAATTTTCTTTTTGTTTTGTATTTTTTATTCTACAGGTTAAAAAATATGCGTGCTCGTGAAAATATATATAAACTGTAGACTATATACTTCGCCCGGTGTAAACATGAAAAAAAGAAGTAAATCGTTAAATTTCACTAGATGCCTTACTGTCGGGATAATCGTGATGTTCTTATTGATGGGAATGTCTGTTATGCAAACGACCGTAACGGCTGAGATGGAGATAACAAATGAGCCAGATTATTCTGTCGGCGATTATTTTGAATACGAAATGGATGAAGATGAATTTGTGGACAACTTCGGTGAAATGATGGGACTGAGTGAAGACATCGAAAGTATAGAAAATGCTGAAGCAGATACGATCAAGATGGAGATAACCGGAGAAGAAACGGTTTCAGCGGGAAGCGACACTTACGATTGTATCTTACAGGAAACGACTATCGGTTTGACCTTCGATTTAGTTTTGAAAAATGAAAGCGAAGCTTCACAAGGATTAGCTGCCAATACCATAAGTTTTGAATTCAGTATGGCCATGACAAAATGGGTAACTAAAGAAGATCTAAACCTTGTAAAAGATGAGGAGGAATTCGGTATGACTGTTGAGTATGAAACCGATAATGGTACAACTACTAGGGAATCCAAGTCTAATATCGTGTCTACATACTCGGAGCCCCATTCAGAATATGATCTACCCCTGACCGTTGGTAAGACTTGGTCAACCAACACCAGTAAAGAAGTAGTAGAGACGAGTGAAAACAGATTAGATGGAGGGGAATGGGATTCGCACGAGGACACTTACAATGAAACATCTACAGTAAACTATGAAGTCGTATCGGAGGAAGAAGTATCGGTACCCGCCGGTGATTTCACATGTTTAAAGATCAAGTCTCAAGAGAACGAAGATTCGGAAATAGAGTATACTTATCTCTCAGAGAACGGGGTGCCAGCCAAGAAGGTCTATGAAGGTGAAGAAGATTTTAAGTTCACGTTGGAACTCACCGACTACGAATCCACTAACTTAGGGTCTGGGGGCGAAGACAACGGTTTACCGTTCATAGGCGGCATAATCGCAGTTTCCACCTTAGCAGTGACAGCTTTGGTATACGAGAAACGTAGAAGATAAGATACTATTTAACCACCTTCTTTTTCTTTTCTATTTATTAGTCTTTTCACGAAATGATTTAATAATCAAAGTTTATCACCCTTAAAAAGGTGCTTAGATGAAGAAAGAAGCGGATTATATATACGAACAGGTAAAGAAACATCACGAATGGTTTTCAAATTCATTACCGATGATAGCTTCGGAGAATATCCTCAGCCCCATGGCTAGGGAACTGATGCTCTCCGATTTCCAGGACAGGTACGCGGAAGGGATACCCGGGAATAGATACTATCAAGGTAATATCTACGTCGATAAGGTTGAATTAAAGGTTCAAGAACTAGCACGTAAGATATTCGGAGCCAATTACGCTGATGTTAGACCGATATCGGGTACAAATGCCAACCAAGCGGTCCTCATGGCCTTGGGCGGTCCAGATAGATCGATAACATCTGTGGATGTGGCAGACGGTGCACACATCAGCAGTGCGGTCTTCGGTTCGGTGGGTTACAGAGGTATGAAACCCAAAACGTACCCATTCAACGAGGACGAGATGAATATAGAAGTCGAAGGTACGAAAGAATTATTGTTGAAGGAGAAACCAGATATTGCACTATTTGGACGCTCTGTATTTTTGTTCCCTCCACCACTCGAAGAGCTTAAAGATACATTCCAGGAGATCGACGCCCACGTTTGGTATGATGCCGCCCATGTTCTTGGCCTGATAGGTGGCGGGAAGTTCCAACAACCTCTGGAAGAAGGTGTAGAGATAATGACCGGCAGCACTCACAAAACTTTACCGGGCCCACAGAGAGGTATATTATTGGCCAATCCAAGAGATGAAGAAACGCAGACTAAACTAAGGTACGGAGTCTTCCCGGGAGTCCTTTCGAATCATCATCTTCATACGATGGCTGCTTTGGGAGTATCCTTGGCTGAACACATGGAATTCGGTGCAGATTATGCTGGCCAGATAATCAAGAACGCCCAAGCTCTAGGTCAAGCCCTTTACGAGAGAGGTTTCGACGTACTCTGTGAACACAAAGGATTCACCAGATCTCACACCATCGCTATCGACGTACTCGATGAAGGTGGTGGAGAAACACTTGTCGAGGCCATGGAAGAAGCTAACATGATCGCTAACAAGAACCTCCTACCGTGGGACGATGTGGAAAGTGCACAGGAGCCCAGCGGCATCCGACTAGGTGCTCAAGAGCTCACAAGGTTAGGTATGAAGGAGAACGAGATGGACGAAGTAGCTGAATTCATCAAGAGGATAGTGATGGATAAAGAGGACCCGAAGAAGGTCAAAGAAGATGTGACCGAATTCAGAAAGAACTTCCAAGAGATCCATTACTGTTTTGACGAGGGTATGCCTGCACATGAGATGTTCACATTCATGGACAAGTATTGAGCATATCCTGCTCTAAACCCCTTCATCTTTTTTTTAAATAAAGAAAAAAATTAAAGAAATGTTTTTGATTTTCCAACTATGGGGTAAATCATTCGATATGCATCTTATATTCTTCAGCGCTCATCAGAGACTCCATCTTTGATCCATCGGACAATTCGATGATAGCTATCCACCCTTCTCCGTATGGGTCTTCGTTGATGATGCTCGGAGTGTCTAAAAGGTCTTCATTGACCTCGATCACCTTTCCTTCTACCGGTGAATAAAGGTCAGAAACAGTTTTAACCGATTCGACCACACCCAGCATATCGCCTTTTTCTAGGTCGTCTCCTTCTTCAGGCAGCTCGACGTAGACGATATCCCCTAATTCTTCCTGCGCATAATCTGAAATGCCATATCTTACATTTCCATTTTCTTCCTTCACCCATTCGTGCTCTTCAGTATATTTTAGATCATCTGGTACTTCACTCATAAAGACACCAATCACTCATTAATATCGGTGTATATATAAGGTAATCGGTCTAGGAACACGGAATGCTCTTTTTTTAAAGGTCGTTGTAAACGACTTTTCCGTTAATAATTGTCATAACCACTTTGATATCGTTTATATCTTCGATATCCAGCGGGTTATCAGATAGTACTATGAAATCAGCTTTTTTATCCTCGGAAAAGGTCCCTAATATGTCTTCATCGCCGCCGGCATAGGCTGCGTCTTTTATGTAGCTCTGTAGTGCATTGTATATCGATACCCGTTGTTCTAATATAGGATGATTTACAGCGGAAAAAAGGCCGAAAATAGGTGACATCGGCATATTATCCGATCCGAATACCATCTTGACCAAGGCTCTCTGTATATCCCAATAGGGATTGCATTTTTCCAATCGTTCTTCTCCGAGCCTTTTTTCGTTCATGCCGCCTTCTCTAGACCAGTTATATGCAAAGTTAGGTTGTACTGATAATATCAAACCCATCTTCCTGATCCGTTTTATGTTCTCATCCCACAACATCTCTGCGTGCTCTATCCTGTGCCTCAACTCTTTAGTCCTCTGAGAATGCTCTTCAAAGGCGTCGAGGGCCGTCGAGAGCGCTCTATCTCCGATGGCATGGACCATGAGTTGGAACCCTTTAGCTTCCGCTTCTTCGATTATCTCGCCTAATTCTTCTTCGGATACCAAGAGCATCCCCTTGTTACCCTGATCGTCGTTATAGTCTTCGTTAAGTGCGGCTGTCCTAGCTCCCAAGGAACCGTCCATGAAAACTTTAAGCCCTTTCAAACTCAAAAACTCACTTTTATTAACCGGTTCTAGATCCTCTGCCTGGTCGTGATGTACATAACATCTGACTCTAAGATCAAGGTCCTGCTCTTCATCCAATTCTTTGTAGGCTTCCCACCCTTTCTTTGTGACAATATCGTGTATAGATGTGATGCCTAAAGATTGAGCCCTTTCGATAGCTCTTTTGATAGCTTCTTTGCGATCCACTTTGGTAATTCCAACTATATCGTCGAACCCATTTAGGATATCCTCTTTGATAAGGCCTGTTTCTTCATCTAGATTTTCGCTTTTGATATCAATTTTTTCTAACCCTAATGAGTTCAATACTGCGGTGTGGCCGCATATCCTCCTGATTATAATCGGATGTTCCTCACTTACTTCATCAAGATCTTCTTTATCCGGGTAATCGTTCTTTTTCCATTTTGTTTCGTCGAAATCGAACCCTACGATCCATTCCCCTTCTTTTTTTTCATCGGCTTCTTTTTTTAGGTAATATACCGCTTCTTCAAGGGTATCACAATCGGATAGATCGACCCTTTCCATATTGAGCCCCATCTCTATGAGGTGGGTATGAGAATCGGTGAATCCCGGGATGACAGTATGACCTGCAAGATTGATCTTCTCTTCACTCTTCCCCATTATCGTATCGTAATCACCTAAGCTTTTTATCTTTCCGTCGACTACTTGAAAACCGTGATAAGTTTTCGAGTCACCTTCGAAAGTGACGATATTACAATTAATAAATCCAGTACTAATAATTAATCACCCACAATATGTATTATAGATGTTCTTTTACCTTCTCTATAATATTGTACGATTCGCTTAATATCTCTTCTACGTTCGCTTTGGGAGTAATCTTTGTAGCTAGAAGTGCACTCGGACCCCCGTTCTGAATGATGATCTTTGAACCCTTCAGTTCTATGATGACATGAGATAATTTTTCGTTGAGCTCAGAAGTAGCCGTTTCTGCAGCGCCGAGAAGGATGGCAGACATGGCTACGAAAGTCTCCCTATGTGCTTCTCCCGGTATTTCCCCTGCTATATGCATCCCGCTACGGGATACCAATGTGACGTCCTCTATTTCAGGATTCTTTTTAAACCCCTCTAATAGTTTCTCAATTTCGTTACCTGGTGACATTTTAACCACTACTTCTAACAGTGAAGTGCACTCGTGATTGGTATAGAAGATTATAAAGATTTTCCCTATTTTCGAAGCAAATAATTCCCTCGGGAAATGATGGTTCGAGCGATCTACGCTTGCTAACAACTCAAGCCGATCGATGGAAAGATTATTAAAGCCTCTAAGGATAATATAATCCTATGTCTGTGAAAGACCTAGAGATCACATCTATCGACGCTGAACGATTTACCGAAAAAGGTGAAGTAAAGAAGAACGTGAGGATCGATCACAACTCTTCAGTGACAAAGATGAAGAAGGCCGGTAAGAACCGGACCAAGATATTTTTTAGATTCACCGCAAGTTATTCAGGGATGGGTAGGATAGAGATCGAAGGCAGGATATTATACGAGGGTAAGCACCCGAAACTTGCTCAAGAATGGAGAGATAGTGGTGAGATGCCCAACGAAGTAGCTAACGAGATACACTCTGCGGTCATATCTCATTGTATCCCTGAAGCAGTTTTAATATCTAGAGAGATCCACCTCCCGCCGCCCATACCGCTACCTAAAGTAAACATACCTAAAGGTGAAAAGCAGAATAAACCGAAGGGCGGTATGGAAGTCGCTTGATAGGAGATACAGATGACTCACTACGAGGGTATTTTAGTTTCTTGGAACGATCATGTTAATTCAGCCGCGATGGGAGCTGAAATTCAGGGGGATGAGATGTTGTTGAATGTATATGTACCCTCGAACACCTATATGAATCTTAAAGAGGAACGTCATTTTACATACTCTCTAACAGATGATCGGGAATTGTTCTACAAGTCTACTCTGACGGGACATCATGACGACATATGTGAACTTGGTTGCTCTGACCTAATCGAAAAGGACGGTTTCTATTATCCCGTGAAGGCTTCTGTTACATATTTCTGTCAAGTTGAAGGTGAGAATAGGGTGAAGAAGGAGGACGAATTTGGGGCGACGGAGATCTTTCAGTTCAAAGCTAAAATATTGGATAAGAAAGGTAGTGGTGAAAATATCGACAGAGAAGATCCAGTAGTGGATGCTTTGGTTTATGCCAGCAGATATCATATTGGAGATGAGGAACAGAAAATAGAGATAAGAGAAAAAGTTCTGCAGATCCTGGAGGGTGTAGAAGGGCATGTCGCGGATATGGTCAGTGAATACGTGAAGGAGGATGGAACATGAAGGTCGACCTTCACATCCATTCAACGTATTCTGGCGACTCGAAATCCACGGTAAAGCAGATAATAAAGAGAGCCCAGGCGAGAGGTATTGATGGTATAGGGATAATGGACCACAATACCCTCAAAGGGTATGAAAAGGCAAAGCGATACAAGACCAACTTGATAATTGTTCCCGGGGTAGAGGTGAGTGCTCCTGAAGGGCACATACTAGCACTAGGACTTCAGGAAGAGATAGATAGACAACCGTCTATTCGCGCTGCTTTGGATGAGATAAGATCTAGAGGCGCTATCGCAGTAGCAGCCCATCCTTACCGCTTCTGGTCTGGCATCGGAGAGGAGAACACCCTAAAACATGACTTGGACGCGGTAGAAGGACTCAACGGTAGAGGGTGGCGCTTTCGTAACATTCAAGCACAAAAACTGGCACAGAAGATGGACCTGCCTATCACCGGAGGTAGCGACAGCCACCAGCCTAAGACCGTCGGTAAATCATATACAATCATGGGTGAAGTTGGATCTTGGGAGGACGTGATCCGAGAGATTAAGAAAAAACGAACAAAAGTTGGCGGTGAACATAGGACTTTCATCCAGACCCTTTTTTACGTGAGGAAGGCTCTCTCAGGATGGGTCGGCAGAGGATTCAAAAAGATATGATCTGGATCTTTGTGAAAAATCAATTTTGGTAGTAGAATTCTAGATAGCTGACTAAAGCAGCTCCGACGGCTGCAGGTATGATCCACTCGATCATCATCGGTCCTTGAGAAAGTCCTTCAGTTACTGGAACTCTAAGGGCTCCTAGTATCAGTCCGAAAAGGAATCCAAGTGTTCCTGATCTGTGTTTCTCAAGCAGATATTCTAATCCTTTTGAAAAACTGAAAAGACCGATGACCGCTCCGACCATGAACACGATCAGAACGGGTAGATCGAAGGTGTTCAGAGCGTTAAGGAGATATTCGTACTGTCTCATCGATAGAAGGATGAAGGAACCAGATATCCCCGGGAGTATCATCGAAACGATGGCTATCGCTCCAGAGAAGAATATCATCGGATAGCTGTGGTTCGTTTGGAAAGTTGGGAGCCCCACGGCGAAAAAAGCGAACAAAAACCCGGTGGATACTGGGAAGACTATACTATAGTCCAATTTTTCGAGTCGGATGTAGAG
>CAZFVW010000041.1:0-12652 GCA_964522285.1 uncultured Thermoplasmata archaeon
GGATGCCGTTTTTATATAATTGTTTCCCTTAATTTATGTAGCAAGTTAGGATAATTGTAAAACACTGTTCATTCAATCTATTAGATATTCTCCCTTTTCCATTATCTTCTTATCGTCGAACCATATGTCCGTATCCCTCATTATCAGATCTAGATGGGTGGGACACGACCATCCTGCGAAAGTCATGTTGTTATTGGGATCACCAGGAGCGATATGGGCACTCGGATATTTTTCGTCCATCAGCATGTTGCCCACCAATTCATCTATGAATAGATTCGTACCTATCCCCAGTTCACCGATATCGCGACTGCAGGGGTTCCTATCTACGTATTCTGTTAATCTTTCTTCGATCTCCTGATTGTTACACTGGATATCAGTAACTCTGGGTCTGTCCTTATTTTCTATCTTTACCTCTACAGGATCTTCTTCTGTTACTGAAAGGTCATATTCCTGGTCAAAATAATCGCCCAGCGTTCCGTCTATAACTGCTTTGCCTTCCATCTTATACGGTGTGGTGAATATCTCTCCATCTGGGAGATTGTGCCACTTTCCGATGTCATTGATTATCCCTGTGGATGAAACCCATTTGTATTTTCCAACATGAGCTGTAAGATCGGTACCTTTTTCGGTTTTGATCCTGACTTTAGAAGCTTCCCTTGCCATGTCACATATTTTATTGGTAAACCTCTCGATCTTATGATAATCTCCGCTTAGACCTCTTTCAACTACCTCTTCAGTTATGTTCAACATATGAGCGTGCCTACCGCCGTTAACAGCAGCTTTGAAGAACGGCATCCTTACACTTTCAAGTTCTCCATCTACAGATCTAGCTGTCCAGAAAGTTACGTTAGCTGCTGTAGCTGCTTTCTCTATCACTTCAGGCAGTTTGTTCAAAGGTCTATCTCCGTATATATCCAGATTGAAGAAGCGTATCTGAGGTGTTATCTCGTTAGCGATCTTTTTGATGGTCTGGCCCACCTTTTTGCTGCCGCCGTCACTGACTATCAGTATCTTCTCTCCTTCTGATACATCCATGCAAGTTTCGACTGCGTTTTTACAGCCCTTCTTTAGATTTGACATTTTTTAAAAACCCCTTCTTTCAATTTTTTTTAGATCGGATCCGAATATCACTTATACAATTCTAATGTATTATCGATACAAGCCAAGAATTCTTCGTCATCCACGAACCTTCTAGCACGCTGTAAACAATCCATGAAACACTCTTCTCTGCTCTCGAATTTAGCGAGCGAGGCTCCTTTCCCGGCTACAGAATCATGGTCCAACATTTCTAAAATATCTCCGCGGGTATTGTATACTTGTATAATTGTGCACATGTTAATAAAGATTATGGTTTGTAACTGTATTGTAAGTAAAACTAATATGCACTATGGTAAATTATATTTTACACGGCTTTATAGCAAAACTAAAGATGGTTATTATAAGAGAATGCACCGCTGATGACTTGGACAGAGTCGCGTATATCGCCGAAGTTTGTCTGGAAGAGGATTATGTTATAGAGATCTTTATGAAGATAAATGAAGCGACCAACACTATCTTCCTTTTAGCTTCTCATGGGGGAACAACCGTAGGTTTTATTTCAGGGGTTCATGAAGATAAAAAGTCATCTCGGATATTGATGCTGGCAGTGTTACCAACGTTTCGTAATCTAGGTATAGGTAATACATTGCTAGATAATTACATCAACATCTGTGGGAAAGAAGGATTGAAATGGATATCCCTAGAAGTCAGAGTAACGAATAAAAACGCTATCAATTTTTACAAAAAGAGAGGATTTCAAGCAGTGGAAACTGTGGAAGATTTTTACACGAACGGTCAAAGTTGCTTAAGGATGATCAAAAGACTTTGATTATCTCCCACAGGATTATATATAACTCCTTTTTGCTCATGTCCCATGGATGACAAGAAATCCATACTTTACTTCTGCTCGACCACGCACGCATTGATCCATGCAGTTATCTTATCTTTCGCAGTTCTGATAGGAGCGATACAGAACACGTTCAACATATCTCTAACACAAACGATGGCATGGGGGGCCATAAGTGTTTTCATCTACGGCACGGCGGGTATCCCTGCAGGCTACTTCTCCGATAAATTCGGTTCTTTGAAGATGATATTGACCGGTATGAGTATAGCTATGTTATCCTGTGTAGTGCTATTCTTTTCCTTTTCTCCGTGGATGTTCATCATAGGTATGGTGGGCTTGGGATTCGGATCGGGTTTCTACCATCCCTCCGGCATTTCTATACTTTCAAAATATTACGGTGAAAAAGAGAGGGGTAGGGCCATGGGAACCCACGGTTTCCTGGGAAACTTCGGTCAGTTCGGAGCACCGTTGATCGCCTCCGGACTATTGGTCGCTCTGGGTGGGTGGAGAGAGGTTTACATCTTCTGGGGAGGTGTCTTTGCGGTGATGATAACCTGGGGGCTGTTCATGGAATTCGAGGGTTACGAGCCAGAAGTAACGGGAAAAGAGGCAAGGCTCGGTAAACTAGATACTAAATTTTTACTCCAATCTATGATATTGATATTACTGGTCATCACTGTTCTGCGAGGATGGTACTACAGGGGAACGGTCAAGTTCATCCCCACCTACGTCAAGGACGCATTCGGGGCCGGTGACTTCACCGCTGGTATCTACGGTAGCTTATTGCTTTTAGGCGGAGGGGTCAGCCAGATCATCGGCGGACATATGAGAGATAGGATGGGTTCTAAAAAACCGATCATCATATTCGCAGTTCTCTCGACTATCTCGCTTATCCTTTTACTAACTCACAACTTGATGCCAGGTATGAAGATCATCGGGGGATTATACCTCGGACCGTTCCTGATCGGTGTGATACTGTTCGGATTCGCCTTCTTCGGCGCTCAACCGGCGGTGAATTCGATAGTTGCTGAGTACACCCCAGAAAATATCCGAGGAGGGTTCTACGGCATCACTTTCTTCACCCGATTTGGCCTCTCTTCCCTAGCTATGATAATGGCGGGATTCACCGCTGAAAATATCGGTATGACCGTACCGTTCATGATAATGGGTGTGTTCGCTTTGGTTTCTATACCGCTGGCGATGATGCTGAAAGAAGTGGATGGGGAAGAATAAATCAAGGCAAATTAAAGTTAAATCATCCTTCTAATAGGTCCTCAGCGGTCAAGAGAGGAACGATCTCTACATCTATCTCTTCAAGAGCTTCCTTACCGCCTTCCTGCCGATCCACTACCACTAGAACCTTCTCGACAACGGCACCAAATTCCCTAAGAACTTCCACAGTTTCAACAGAGGATCCACCAGTGGTGATCACGTCTTCTACAACGACCACCTTATCACCTTCTTCGATCTCTCCCTCGATCCGGCCGGCCGTGCCGTGACCCTTGGCTTTCTTCCTTATCATCACGTACGGTTTTTCGGTCTCTAGAGAGAGCGCAGCCGCCAAAGGCACCGCGCCCAATTCCATCCCGGCGATCCTGTCTCCATCCATCTCTCCAGCCATACGTTCAGCGATGGTTTTCAGTATCTCAGGCCTGGTACTTGCCAGTTTGATATCTACGTAGTATTTACTAGTTTTACCAGAAGTGAGTGTGAACTCTCCGTACTTAACCGCGCCGCATCCTTCCAACATCTCTTTCAGATCCATCATATCACCATGGTTCTTTTTTCATCCCAAGTTCATAACCCAATATATTGATTGCCCTCTCAGGAGGGGCTAAGGATAATCACTTCGTTCATCGTAATGACCTCGTGGAAGGTGTTTCTCTTGATAAAGGTGATCGAGTCGAGTTCCAGAGCGAATTTGAAGATAGGGGATTGAAAGCTATCAACGTTAAGGTTATGGAGTAAGAATTAAGGAAAGGGGAAGATAGATCTTGTATCAAGAGCGAGACTACACTGTTCAATTTTCTATATTACTATCCCGCTGATGACTTCTTCCTTTTTTTCCGCATTGATCATGCTTTTAACCAGCCCTTTTCCTTCTACAACCGGTAAGAACTTCTCTATATCTTCGACAGTCAAATCTAGATCAACTACAAAGACAGTGTCACCGAGACAGGCCTTGTCAAGTGCTCTGGTGATAGCCTCTTCGTGGTCTATGATAACATCTGCATTTTTACCCGTAAGAGACACTCCTTCAGCGATAAATTTTGTCATCTCACCGAGTTTTCTCCCCCTTAACTGAGATCGATTTTCGGTGATTATTATCTCATCGAACCATGCCGATGCTTCTTCCCCACATCTTTTTAGAGCTTCGTCTTCTCTATCTCCAACACCGGCAAACACTAGTATATTTTTCCGCGAATTTAGGTGTGTCGAGTATTCTCCAAGTCCACGCAACGCGTCGGGATTGTGGGCGTAATCTAGAACTACTGGTATCGGCCCAAGGTCTATTGTATTCAATCTTCCAGGGCTCATCTCTTCACCCAGTTCGAATGATTTTAATGCATCGATTATAGATATCAATGATATCCCGGACGAATATGCTGCCGCTACTGCCGCTAAAGTATTTTCCACCATCATCTCTACGCCACCCATCAGATAGGGTATGGCATTCACATCGGAAAGATATACGGGATATCGGTCTATATAGGCCACTAGACCTTCATCTTCGTAGAGGAAGGCGATCCCTTTTTTTTCGATATGTTCATCTATCAATTCATTCCTTTCCGTGGAAAACAAAACATTTCTCCCCCTAGCCCTTTTCATCAATCTTTCAGCGTACTCGTCTTTTGCATTGATTACAGAGTATCCACGGGGATCTACGGATTCGGTAACGATGGATTTTATCCAGAAGATATCCTCTTTATCTTGGATCCCGTCGCAACCGATATGATCTTCACCTATGTTCGTAATCACACCAACTGAACATTTGTCATAACCGAGACCTCTTTTCACTATACCACCTCTAGCTGTTTCAAGGACTGCAAAATCTACGTCAGGGTTCTGAAGTACCATATTAGCGCTCCATGGTCCAGTGGTATCTCCGTCTTCGATTTTTTTACCGTTTGTGTATATGCCACCAGTTACAGCTAGACCTGTGTTATAACCTTGACATCTAGCGATCCATTCAACCAGTCGTGAGGTAGTTGTTTTACCGTTGGTTCCCGTGATCGCCACAAGTGGTATCCTTCCATCTCCTCGGGGATACATATTTTCGACGATATGATCCCCAACAGGTATAGGGGTCCCATCAGAAGGTGCGATATGCATCCTCAATCCTGGGCTTGTATTGACCTCGATTATACCCCATATCATACTGTTTTCAGGTAGAGTTACATTCTCAGCGATTATGTCAACACCCATAACATCAAGATTGAGCAGTTTTGAGACCCTTTCCAGTTTTCTTTTTATCGTAGGATGAGTGATATCCGTATAGTTCTCAGAAGTACCACCCGTACTTATGTTCCCGACCTCTCTAAGATAGATTATCTCTCCCTCATTCGGAATATAATTCGGATTGAGACCGTGCCTCTTCAAACACATTATTTCTTCTTCTCCTAGATTTAATTCGGTCAAAACATAAGCATGCCCTTCCCCCCGCTCAGGGTTCTGGTTTTCAATACTCACCAGTTCCTTGATATTCGATCTACCGTCGCCTACCACGTGGGCGGGTATCCTTCTCGCAACACCTACTACTTTATGACCAATTATCAAGAAGCGGAAATCGTCACCTTCCAGGTACTGCTCAACTAAAACGTCAGGGGATATTTCAGCAGTAATCTCATAAGCTTCTTTCAACTCTTCCTCATCTTTGAGGTTGACCAATACACCGTCTCCGTGATGGCCGTCTACGGGTTTGATCACGATCGGGTAACCTATCCTTTCAGCTTCTTCTGATGCCTCTTCTACAGACCTACACAAACATCCTCTTGGCACTGGGAATCCATAATTGTACAGTACATCTTTACAGATATCCTTATCTTTACCCAAATCGGAACCTATAACGGCCGTTGAGGAAGTTATGGGCCCCCAGATCATCTTTCTCTTTTTCCCCCAACCCAATGAGAAAAGACTGTAATCGTCATGAACTCTTTTGAAAGGAATATTTCGTCTTTTTGCCGCCTCGAGTATGGCTTTAGTACTCGGGCCGAGCTTCCCTGCCTGGAATACATGTTCCGCCTCCTTAAGGATTAGTTCAACATCATCCCTCAATTCATTCATATCTACTCCTTCTTTTACGAGCTTATTGAAGATGTAAACGGCTTCAGAGATCGCCAACATGGCTAAATTATCAACTTCATATTCCATCACAACATGGTATAGATTTCCTTCATATCTTCTAGATTTTCCAAAATACACTTTTGAACCGATAGTATTCTGAATAGATATAGCCATATGTTCGATTATATGTGCAGGATATGTCCCTTCGTCCAATCTTTCAACGAAACCCCCTTCTCGATTTTTTGAACAGGTGTGCTCCATCAATTCTGGAAGTAATGAAACTAATTTTTCCGCGAATTCAGGATTTGAAGGCACGTCTACTAGATCTCCTAAATCTAATGTGACCTGAACAACAGGGAACATAGCGTGGATATTGGGTCCATCGTAGTACCTTTTTTCAACTATATCAACACCCTTTGGCTTTTTTTCTTCGACTCGTGCGAGACCTCTCTCTCTTGTATTTGTTAAACTCATCTATATCACCATTTATATTTTTAAGATAAATCCGCTCATTAAAGCAGTTTTCATCTTCCCTTTAGTTACCCTTTGTAACTTTATCCATTCCTCCGTAATAGGATACCTTTCACTAAGGTTTCCTACATATTCTGAAGAACATGTCATAAGAAGACTTGCTAGTATATATAGATAGTGATTATAACTATATATATTCAATTTGTCTAAATATAGTTTGAAACGATGATAAAATAGTGTATATTCTGAGGTGAAAAAAGATAGTAAACAAGAGGTCACATCTCACCATGGTTCTTTTTTCATCCCAAGTTCATAACCCAATATATTGATCGCCCTGTGCAGGAGGGGGGTTATGATGATTATAAGAAGGAATGCATATATCCCCTTTCCGAAGAAATAGGTCTGGAGAAGCCAATCCGGTGAAACTATCAAGGCTAAAATCACCGCCCCGATCACGAAATCGTACTGATCCAAGAGCGGTATCGATTCTCCCCTTTTCCTACCGATCCTCCTTTTGATGAAACTCGCACCTATATCACCGAACAAGGAGCCGAAAGAAAGTGAGAGAATCACGACAATAGCACCGCAGGAAGCTGGGTACAAGTAGAGTGATGTATCTAAAATAAAAGCCAATATTATGCCGATGAGACCTGCCGACAATCCACCACCTATAAGCCCGCGCCACGTTTTTCCGTCACCCAATATCCGCTTACCACCTACCTTCTTACCACCGTCTATAGGCGGCCCTCCTCCGAATATAACGGCCAGCGAGTTAGCTATCATGGCGGGGATGAAAGCTATGAAGGCACTCAACAGTGTAACGAGCATCGCCTCCTGATAGGTCAGTATATTATTATTTTTTCCGCCCGTAAAGTATAACTGATTTATCGGTTTAATTCATGATCGATGAAAACCTCTAGAGATCTGCTCAACGAATTAAAATGGAAGGAAGACGAGGATCTCAGTTCAGCGGAAGTGTTCTACGTCCATAGGGGTGCTGAGGGTGATTACAAGATCTTGAAGGGTGATGAGATCGAAGATCTAGGTAGGTCTTTCATAAAGTGTGAAGAAGGACACATCCCTTACCATCGAATATTCCAGATAATCTACAAGGGCGAAGTTATATTCTCCAGGGATAGAGAGTGAAATTTTTACAACTTTTCAAGAAGATCGTTCATCTTTTCCTGCAGTTGATCACTACGGATAAAAGTGGCTAGATCACCTCTAGTTTTTTCGACTAGGTCTCTAGCAACATCCTGCTTATGTCTTAGAGGAACTATAGCTTTGGGATAATCGAAACCCATGAGATGGTCTTTTATGATCTCCATCTTGTCTAGATATTCTCTCGCCTTCTCAAGATCACCTTCAGTCAACGCCTCTAAAGACAACCTGCGCAGCTCGCCTATGACATCGGCTAGACCTAATAGATATGAACTCGGTGTCACTCCAAGTTCCTCTGGAGGGTTGGGTTCTTCACAATCACTTATCTTCCACAATATATGAGCTTCAGCTAGCTCCTGAAATCCGTTACTCAGAAATCCCGAATGATATAACTCTGGATAATCCTCTACTATGCTCTGGACTTTCGAAACCTCTTTCAAAGCTTCGTTCATCTTATCCCTATCGAACGTACCCCTGTGTATATCTTGGATCATCTGATGAGATATACGGCGTATCACTCTTGAAGATTTCAAAGCCAATTCTCTGACCGTATCCTTATCATCCAGTTTCTCATCGATATCTTCGATTATGTTTACCATCGATCCCATATCTTCTTCAGTCATCTGCTCATCCCATTATCTCTTTCATGTGATCTAATTTTCTCTGGATACTTTCGGGTTTTCCGATGTCGTGCCTCATCTGGATCTTCTTGCCTTTAACGTAGTCCAGCGCTTGCTCGCTCTTCTTTTCAGCGTCCTCTAATCTTTCAGAGAATCCAACTACAGCCATAGACCTGGAAGTCGTCGTGTATATCTTACCGTCCCTTTCATCCACCGATGCAAAGAAAAGCTGTGCTCCAGCGTCCTCTATAGCTCCTTCATCTACTTCTAATAGATTACCGGGCACCGGTTCGATACCGTAGCCTTCGGGAACTATGTACTTGCACACACTGGCTTTCCTGTCGAATTCTATGTCCATATCGGTTAGATCACCATCGATCATATTTTTACACACGTCCACATAATTCGTCTTCAGGAGTGGCAAGATGTTCATGGCCTCTGGATCGCCCCACCTGCAGTTGAACTCTATTATCTTTGGACCTCTTTTTGTGAGCATGAACTGCCCGTAGAGCACTCCTTTGTAAGGTCTTCCTTCCTGTCTTAGAGCGTCCAGTGCTTCTCCTACTATATCTACACTTTTGTCATATGTATCCTTATCAACGAAGGGCAGCAATCCATCGGGCTGTGAATATGAACCCATACCGCCTGTGTTCGGACCTTCGTCGCCTTCGAAGAGTCGTTTATGGTCCTGCACTAAAGGCATCGGTATCACGGTTTCTCCATCCGTGAAAACCTGCAGTGTGAATTCCTCTCCTTCCAATTTCTCCTCCAGTATGACTTTAGAGTGGCCGCCGATCTCTTGGTTAAGGACTTTTCGGCAGTAGTCTATCACTTCCTCTCGGTTCTGTAGATGTTCTCCCATGACTTTAACGCCTTTTCCACCGGTCAAGCCTACGGGCTTTACTGCAAGCTCGCCCTCATAGTGGGCCAAGAAATCCTCGACATCTTCTATATCATCCAGTGTTTTATATTCAACTCTACCAGGTAGGTCGTGTTCAGCCATCAGGTCCCTCATGAACTGTTTAGATATCTCGATCTGGGCCGCGTCTTTGTTGGGGCTGGCACAACCGATACCTTCTTCTTCAAGAGAATCTACGATCCCTTTACCGAGAGGCGATTCCGGCCCGATAACCGCCATCTCTACTCCTTTTTCGACCGCCCAATCTACAACCGTTTCTATGTTCGTGCCCTTCTCGAGTAAAAACTCTTCTGAAAGCCTGGCGATACCGGGGTTCTTGTTGCCCATAGCCGCGTATATCTCAGCTCCTCCATCGGCCAAAGCTTTTACTATCGCGTGCTCCCTGGCACCTCCGCCTACTGTGAGTACCTTCATGTTATCGGGAAGGGTATTGCAAGAAACATATAAGACTATTTGGTTTGTCCGTTATCTTTCACTCCTCTTTATAGAATTCTTTATTCTTGTTCAGTATGATCTTGTCTTCATGAACACTCATCACATCTTCAGCATAAACGAAAACGTCCCTTGTCTGTAATCTGAACTGTGTCGCTATGGGTCCTTCTTCTAGTGGTGACGTGGGTAAAGTCAAGCTCATATCCTCGAAGGGCATCATAGGCGCTATGTACGTGTCTAGATCTTCCTCTTCATCCATGGTCTTGATGAATCTAGCACTGACCCTGAGATATTCTAGATCGCCGTTCTTATCCTTCTCAGCCTCTTCAACCTTACCGAACTCTGTCCCTTCTGAATCGAATACCCTGTAACCCTTCAACTTCTTCATGGGACTGATCCACAAGTGTATCTCACGGGGTTCGATCTTCTCGATATATTTCATATTGACTTTTACATATTCGCCGAAAAAACCTTTATGGATTATGAGATGGGTAGGGCTCAATGTTGCTTGGTTCAATTCGATGTCGCTCACATGACCGAATTTCTCGCCATCAGCATCGAATACCTTCAACCCTTTCAACTCGCTAAAAGTGGTTCGGCCGTTCTTCTCACCCAGACGAGTCTCTTCCTCGTCACCTATAGATCGTTTATCGTCCTCTCCTTTCATCACGGATCACAATTATTAAATAGATTTTATATGATTTAAAATTACCCCTATTCTTTCGTCCACATCCTCACGAACCGGTCCACCAGGTTGTCCAGGAACGTGCGTTGATACTGTATGAGGAGGTCGGCGATCTCGTCTTCGTTTTTTACGTGGTATTCACTGCCTTTCTTCTCGATTATGTTCGCTTTTTTCATCTTTTTCAGGTGATAAGTGACCGTAGATGGAGCCACGTCTAGAGCGTTGGATAACTCTTTGTGTGAAGACCCTGGGTACTCCATCAAGAACAGTATTATCGTCCTGGGGAGTTCCTTCCTCAAAAAAGCCAACCTATCTTTATCGAATCGGTCTATCTCTCCCTTTGCGTAATACCTTTTGTATTTGCCTTCTTTCTTAGCTATTATCAGCTTCCTCTTCTCTAGAACTCTGATGTGATACCTGATAGTTCCTAGAGGCACATCTATCTTCCTGTCCAATTCCCTGAGATGGATGCCCGGATTCTCACTTATGGCATCGTATGTCTTTTTCCTGGGTTCGAGTTCTATGGAAGGTTTGTCCACTCGATCTCACTCCCAAAATCCTGCTAACAGTATCATCAAAACAACGATTACATCGAAAGCCAAAAGGTAATTTCCATCAGTTAAGGGCTTGGCCGGTGACCAGAATAACGCTAGAGCCAATACGGCGGACTTGACGAAAAAGAGCGAAAGTGCTGTGGTCAATATCAACAATTTCTTCGTCCTAGCTCTCAAATAGGCCAGCATGGCAATACCGGTACCCGTGGCGGATACTATCAATAGTACACCTATCAATAACGAATCTATCGCGAGTTTCATATTACTCAGCTATACATATATGATTACGGATAAATAACTTATCTTGTAATCGGATAGTTAAGAAAAGTATTATATGCAGATAATCACTAAAGATTGACGATGGAAAAAGAGGTATTCAAGAAAAAGGTCAATCTCTTAGGAGCCACTTCTGTTGGAAAAACGTCTTTGATAATGCGGTTCGTCAAGAACGTATATGGAGAGGAATACCTGAAAACCATAGGCAGCAACGTTTACAAGAAAGAAGTTGAATTCGGTGATGGAAAAGTCGTTCTGCTATTAAATGACGTGATGGGTGAGAAAACTTTCAATGCCGTAAGGCAGGGTGCCTTCGCAGGTTCTTCTGGTGCTATAGCAGTAGTGGACATAACGAGGCCGGAGACATTGAAAGAACTGATAAACGAATGGCTGCCACAGTATTACGAACTAGCCGACAAGAACAATCCCGTCATGGTAGCTTTCAACAAGTACGATCTGCTGGATAAATCTGAGAAAAAGGTAGAGCTCCCAAAAAAAGCCCAAAAGATGAAGAACCTGGTCTACACCTCGGCGAAAACCGGTAAGAACGTTGATTACATATTCAAAAAACTAGCTTCGGAAGTCGCCCACAACCTCCAGTTGGGTGTCGAGGACGCTGGAGATATCATCGAGATGAGAGAGATCGATTCTACTAGAGAGCTTCTAGACGCGTTCCTTTTATTGAGTTCTAGCATGGGCAACATATCCTACGATGAAAGAGAAGAGATGTTGAAAAAATGCGGCATCGATAAGTTCGAGTTGGAGAAAAGGACCATCGATGACGAAGATAAAGTGATGTGTTTTGCCAAAAGGATAATCAAGAAGTATTACGAGGATGGCGAAGAATATCCCGTAGAAGTCTCAAAAAGGATCCTCAATAAATACATAGAGGGAAAATGAATACTTGAAAAAGTGTTGAATTTTCAACCGAAAAGATTTATTACGACGTTCATTTAATCTAAACTAGTTATGGCTCTAGATAATCTGAAGGATGGCCTTCGCAACGCTGTTAAGAAAGTGGTCAACGCCAGTCACGTCGATAAGAACCTGGTGAAAGACGTTGTTAAAGATATCCAGCGTGCGATGATCGAGGCCGATATGAACGTTCAACTCGCCCTTGAACTTACAGATGAATTGAAGGAAAGGGCGCTTACAGAGAAACCTCCTGCAGGTATGAGTTCTAGGGAGCACGTTATCAACATAATCTACGAGGAATTCGTAAACATATTAGGAGAGGGGAAAGAGATAGAACTCAAACCCCAGACCATCATGATGGTAGGTCTGTACGGTATGGGAAAGACCACCACTAGTGGTAAGCTCGCAGCTTACTTTCAAAAGAGAGGGTTAAAAACAGCACTCATCGCC
>CAZFVW010000042.1:0-12435 GCA_964522285.1 uncultured Thermoplasmata archaeon
AAGATCCAAATCCGTAGGAACATCCGAGACCGAAGGATAGAAACCTTCTTCGCTTTCAGCTTTAGGATTGACAGCGTACACATCCTTATCACCAGCTTTGAGATTATCGTAGATAACGTTCCCCATCTTCCCGCCCGACAGAGATACGCCTACAACCGCTACTCTCTCGGGTTCGAATATCCGCTTCAACCGCCTTACATTCTTTTTCATCCTTAGAACCGTGAAAAGCCTTTGAGTTTATTTAATTTATCACATGATGAAGGTAATTTTCTTATAACCTAAATCACAATAAAACATTATGGAGAGGCGGTACGAGAAGCTCAGCAAGTATCTCTCTTACATCTTGAGACACCATCCAGAAGAGGCGAACTTAGAGCTAGATAGGAAAGGATCCGCCCCTTTAGGTGAAGTGATGGAAGCCCTCAACACCACCAAACACAGCTGGGCCACTGTCGACGACATAAAAAAGCTGGGAGAGATGGGTGTTAGGAGAAGGTTCGAGATCGAAGACGGAAAGATCAGGGCTCTTTACGGTCACTCCGTGGAAGTCGATATCGAAGGGAAGATACGGCCAACGAAACCGCTCTATCACGGGACCTCCCGCAGATCACTAGACTCGATAATGAAAGAAGGTCTGAAACCCATGAATCGACAGTTCGTTCACCTCACAGAGAGCAGAGAAGAAGCGGCCAAGATCGGAAAAAGGCATGATAGGCAGCCAGTAATCCTCAAGATCGATGCTCCAAAAGCTTCAGAAGAGGGCATCCATTTCTACGACGCTGGGACTCTGATACTAGCAGAATACGTCCCTCCTAAGTTCATAGAAGTGGAAAAAAAGTAAAAAAAGAAAAACAAAAACAAAAAAAGAAAGGGGTTAAAGAGAGCTTATCTCACATCTCTTCCATGCGATCGTGCTCTTCACGAAGGTCGATGACCCTCTTGGCTTTACCGACTGTTCTCGGAAGTTCACCCGGTTCTAAAAGATCCACTTTCGCCTTGATGTTCAGTATAGCGGTAAGGTTCTCTTTGGTCCTGTCCAATAGATCCTCTTCGTCGTAATCACTGGATCCGTAGTAGTCCTTATCGACCTCGACCTTTATGTACAGTTTATCGAGCACATCTCTGTCCACGATTATCTGGTAGTGTTCTCCGATACCTTCCGTTTCCAACAGTGCGGATTCGATCTGGCTCGGGAATACGTTGACCCCGCCTACGATCAGCATGTCGTCGCTCCTACCGGTTATCCTCATGATCCTTGGGTGTGAACGACCGCATTCGCACTCTTCGTAGTTCACTACAGCGATATCTTTCGTCCTGTACCTCAAAAGAGGCATAGCTTCTCTGGACAGCATTGTGAAAACCAGCTCGCCCTTCTCGCCTTCGGGTAACACTTCTCCAGTAGCCGGGTTTATCGTCTCTACCAAGAATTCATCGCTCCAGATGTGGAGTCCGTTCTGTTCCGGACACTCGACAGCCACGCCGGGTCCGTACAGTTCGCTCATGCCGTAGACGTCGTGGGCTCGAAGTCCCATGGACTCTTCTATGCTCTGCCTGGCTTCGTCGCTCCACGGCTCTGCGCCGAACATACCAACCTTCAGATTGAAATCTTCGAGCGGGTCGTAACCGAACTTCTTTGCGGCTTCAGATAAATAGATGGCGTAAGAAGGTGTAGCGGCTAAAACAGTTGTCTGGAAATCGTACATCATCTTGATCTGTTTCTTGGTGTTGCCAGTACTCGTAGGCAATACTGAAGCGCCTAAAGTCTCAGCACCCTGGTGGAATCCAAGTCCACCGGTGAAGAGTCCGTATCCGTACGCGTTCTGAACTATGTCTGTCGGGTCTGCTCCTGCGGCGGAATATGTCCTTGCCATCAGGTCCGCCCACGTTGTCATATCGTTCCTTGTGTACGAAACGACCGTAGGGGTTCCCGTGGTACCGCTGGAAGCGTGGAATCTGACAACGTCGTCTTTATTCACCGCTAAGATGCCGTAGGGGTAATGGTCCCTGAGATCATCCTTTACAGTGAAAGGTATCTTGTGGACGTCCTCCAAACTGTTGACATCGTCGGGGGTTATACCCTTGTCCTTGAACTTTCTCTTGTACATGGGCACGTTATCGTAAGCGTAACGCACCATCTTCATCATCTTCTCTTCTTGGATCTCTTTTATCTCGTCCCTTTTCATCATCTGGGCTTTTTCGTTAAACATGATTACACCTTGTTAAATAGATAGATTTGACCGTCTATATGGACAAATGGATTTAAGGTTTTCGAAGTACTATATAGAAATCGATTCCAAAACCTCGAACTCCCCTTCCTTCACCTTCTTATCCTTCACCTCGAAGGTGAACTTAGGCGATTTACCGCTGCACACTTTTAATTGCTTGAAAACCCCGTCAACATCGCCACCTCCAGAAGTACAGTAGAACCCAACCTTTGACAATTTCTCCCTATACCTATTAAGATATGTCCTAACAGCCGGGGTTATCGAGCCTGCCCACACTGGAGTTCCCACAACAACTAGATCATAATCAGAAGGATCGTGCTTTATCTTACCGATCTCGGTTTCCTTCCTCTTGAATGCATGATAACCCGCACGGATAAAACCGATCAACGGAGTTGTCCTGTTCTTCTTATCTTTGATACGTTCAGTATCGGCTCCTATCTGGTCGGCCAACTTCTTACCCACCTTAGAAGTGTTTCCAGTTCTGGAGTAGTAGACTACTAGAGTTTTCATTTTAATCCTCTCTATTTCTATCCACTCTTCTTATCTCATTCAAAATATACTGGAGAACAGCGGTATCAATATCAACACCAGCGGTACGGAAACCACGGTCGTCCAGGTCACCGAGAGAGCGGTGCCTTTAACGTTGAGACCATAGGAGATCAAGAACATATTCGTACTGGTTATAGGTAATATCGAATTGATAACTATGACAGCGAACCATGATCCCGGGATAAGACCGAAGAACAGTATCGGTGCGAAAACCAGCACGGTTATTATTGGGGTATAAAGCATCGTAGTAAGGAATGCGTTCCTTCCGACAGACCAGTGGAATTCTCTATCATCATCTTCTTTAGGAGGTAAGAACATCTTCTTCATCTCATCGAGTTTAAGGTCTTTCGGGTGTATCCCTGCCCCGGCATAATACAGACCTGCGGGTATGGTGATAGCTGTTATGAAATGTAGCACGGATCCACCATCACCTAGGTCAGCCATGGTTATCCCTGTAAAGCGGTGTATCAAGATCGCCGCAACGACGAAAGACAAAAGGTACCACGGATATATCCTTAAAAACAAAGGTAATGGAGAAGAATCTTCTTTTATATTCTGAGTTTCGTGTTTATGCATCATCGAAAGGATATACGGCATGACCGCGAAAAGACCTATTCCCACCAAACTGATGTAGATACCTGCGGGAACCGCCCATTTTTCTATGGCTAGAAGGGCACCTCCGACGAATGCCGCGCTCCGGCCTTGGTTCGTGAGCACGGTCTTGATGAACGTCCTTTTCTTCATGCCCTTGAGATCTAAATTCTTCGCCTCGAGGTGACCAAGGAAATACGCGAGTATGTACATGAAGAATAGAACACCGAAAGTGATCCCAGAGAATATCATCTCCTGTCTTCCGAAATCTATGTTGATAAATATTCTGAATAATAATAAGGGTATGAAAACGAACAACAACACCAGTCCGATCTTCTTCATGATACCGTCTACATACTCCCGCCCATACGCCCTTCCGAGCAGATATGTTACGACCAATCCGACGATTATCCACGGGAGCGTGTATAATCCACTTATGTACGGTAAGATGCTAACAAGGATATCTATGAAAGCCATGTGAACGGCAAAAACTAATCTATATATAAAAAGTTCGATTTAGTTCAATATCATGAATAATAAATGCGTGAGGAAGATCGGTAAATCACCGCGGTCGAGCAACTCTCCAAAGAAGAAATACATAGTTGAATATCGGTCTATATAAAAATCGTTAAATCGAAATCAATTCCGTCCGAAAAAGTAATAAGAGGGTCACTTTCCTCACTCGATGATGACATCGAACAGCCGTCCTCTTGAAGGACTCTTCGACCCGGAAAGCGTAGCTGTTATAGGTGCTTCTCACGACAAGGGAAAAGTTGGTAATACATTATTTTACAATATTGTCCATTCGGAATACGATGGAGATATCTACGCGGTAAATCCTAAGGGCGGCGAAATTTTAGGTTACAAAGTTCACGAATCCATAGATGATTTACCGGATGGCATCGATCTGGCAGTGGTAGTCATCCCTGCCAAATATGTTAAAGATGCTGTTCATGAATTGGGTGAGAAGGGTGTAAAGCACACGATAGTCATATCCTCTGGATTCTCAGAGATAGGCAACGCAGATATGGAGGAAGAGGTGGTAGAAGAAGCCAAAAAGTACGGGATGAGGGTTCTAGGACCGAACGTTTTCGGTATATATTCTGCTAAAGCGGATCTCAACGCAACCTTCGGCCCCACGAACATAAAGAAAGGAAAGATAGCTCTCATATCTCAGAGCGGTGCTTTGGGCATCGCCATGATCGGAAAAACTGCCGAGCAGTATCTCGGTCTTTCGACCATAGTCAGCGTTGGAAACAAATCGGATATCGACGACATGGACCTTCTTGATTACCTTTCCGACGATGACCAGAGCGAAGTCATCATGATCTACATGGAGGGGTTACCCAATGGCAGGGAGTTCCTCAAAAAAGTCGAAGAGATGCCTCCTGAGAAAGCGATTGTAGTTATCAAAGCTGGACGGTCAGAAAAGGGTGCTACGGCAGTAGCTTCACATACCGGTTCCCTAGCAGGCAGCGATAAGATATTCAGCTCAGCTTTCGAACAAGCTGGGATATTAAGAGCCGAGAACCTTAGAGAAGCATTCGACTGGTCACGTGTTTTCGCATCTAACAGATTACCGGAAAGAGAGAACACCGTTGTGATAACCAACGGAGGGGGTATAGGAGTATTGAGTGCGGATGCGGCGGAAGAATACGGTATAGATCTGTTAGACGACCAAACATATTTGAAAGAAACATTTGAAGATGCGATACCCTCTTTCGGTTCAACCAAGAACCCTATCGATCTAACTGGTCAAGCGGGTAGAGAAGAATACGAATCATCCATGAGGAAAGCCCTGGAAAGCGACGAGATAGGCTCAGTTGTAGGACTTTACTGTGAAACGGGTATAACCGACCCCATGGAAACAGCCGAGATAATGAAAGAACTCTACGACGAATTCAAAGACAAGAAACCCATGGTATTCACGTTCACAGGTGGAGACTTCGTAGACGAGTGTGTCGAGTGGCTAAGGAAGAACAGGATTCCGGCTTTCACGGATACATACGAGGCCATGTCGGCTTTGGGCGCACTGTTCAAAAGGAAGAGGTTCCTGGATAGGAAGGAGAAGAGGGAGAAGATGGAAGAACCCGATCTCCCGATAGAAGAGATCAAGAAGATCACCCGAAAAGTGAGAAATGAGAACAGGACTACACTTCTAGAAAGCGAGGGAAGAGAGCTGCTTGACCTGGTGGGGGTTCCCATGGCGAAAGGCAGAGTCGTCAAAAGCTTGGAGGGATGTGTAGAGGCAGCTGAAGAGATAGGTTATCCAGTCGTTCTGAAAGTAGTTTCAGAAGATATCATACATAAAACCGATGCCGGCGGATTGGTCCTCGATCTAGAGAACAAAGAAGAGGTCATCGATGCTTATCAGGCGATATATTCTAACTGTAAGAACAAGTATCCCGACGCTCGTATAAGAGGTATATCCGTAGCCGAGATGCTGGAAGGAGGAGAAGAGACCATTGTGGGAGGTACTACGGACGGCTCCTTCGGACCCGTTGTCATGTTCGGCCTAGGCGGGGTTTACGTGGAAGTGCTCAAAGACGTAGAATTTAGGGTGGCACCAATATCCAAGATAGAAGCCAGCAGGATGATGGGCGAGATAAATTCTTTCCCCGTACTCGTCGGGGCGCGTGGGCAGAAAAGAAAGGATTTAAATGCCCTTGCAGATGTTATCTATAAGGTATCTTACCTGATGTCAGAAGTAGACGAAATTTCAGAGATAGATCTTAATCCGATCAAGGCCTTCGACCAAGGTGAAGGTTGTAAGGCGGTCGATGTTGCTATCACTCTTAAAAGAGAGGTGGAAGAAAAATGAAGAATCTTATCATATCCTCAACGGAAGAAGATGCGGGAAAGACGACGGTCGGGCTGGGTATAGCCCTGGCTTCAGATAGGGAGTTCAATTATTTCAAACCCTTCGGAGACCGACCGATATACAAGAAGAAGCGTTTGATCGATTACGACGCCAAGCTTTTCAAGAACGTTCTCAACCTCGAGAGCGATTACGAGAAGTTCTGCATAGGTTTCGATCATTCAAAGATAAAGTACGCCTTCGATTCCGAGACCATCAAAGAGAAGATAACCGAGAGACTCGAAGAACTGTCAGAATCCAAACAGGGTGTGATAATAGAGACGGGCGAGGATTGGAGGTTCGGTTCTTCGATATCACTAGACCCAGCATCACTCTACGAAATAACTGATTCAGAGATCGTGTTGGTTGCAGCAGGTTCCAGAACTAACATCGTGGACGACCTAACGGCTGCTGCGAACTACTTCGATGCACTCGACATACCGATAAAGGGAGCGGTACTGAACAAGGTTGAGTCCGAGGAAGATATCACGAACTTCGCAGTGAACAACATCGAAGAACTAGGTATCGACGTACTCGGTATCATCCCGGATATTCCGGATTTCTCACTGACCAGGGTGAGTTTCATCAACGATATGCTCTTCGGTAAAGTCGTAGCGGGTAACGAAGGTCTGGACAACATCGTAGAGAACGTCTTCGTCGGAGCGCTCAGCGTCGACGAGATGGTGAGGAACCCACACTTCCACGAAGAGAGAAAATTGATAGTCACCGGTGGAGACCGCTCGGACGTGATACTCGCTTCTCTTGACGAGGGAACAGCTGGAGTAATCTTGACCAACGATATCATACCGCCTAACAACATCATAACAAAAGCGGATAGAGCCGGGATACCACTGATATCGGTACCACTAGACACTTTCGAAGCCGCCCAGCGTATCGAGAGGATGGATAGGATCACAACTATAGAAGACGATTTCAAGATACAGAAGATAAAAGAGATGGTGACTCCAGCCATAGATATAGACCTATAAGATCGGAGGATAGATTTCGCAAAAGTTAAATAAAATCTAAGGGTATTTTAGATGGGAGAACAGTCACTATGACATATGATGTGGAATATACTGAAGCCAAAGACGCTTTGGGTGAGATAGGAAGGGGAGAAAGAGTTTTCATAGGTTCAGGTGCTGCAGAACCGCAGTATCTTATCAAGAATCTTGTCGATCTGGCAAACGAGTTTTATGATACTGAGATATTCCATATCCAGACCCTGGGTGTTGCGGCCTACACCGAAGACAAATTTAAAGATCGCTTCAGAACGAACGCTTTCTTCGTTGACGATAACACAAGGGAAGCAGTAGCTGAAGGGACTGCGGATTACACTCCTATTTTCATGAAAGATATCCCGGATATGTTCCGGTCACGAAGGATCCCTCTAGATGTAAGTTTGATACAAGTATCTCCTCCTGACGAACATGGATGGGTCAGCTTAGGTATAGCAGTGGATATAGTAAAAGCCGCTGTAAAGAATTCGAAGATGGTCATCGCACAGGTCAATCCCAGGATGCCGCGAGTTCACGGGGATACTTTCCTACACGCTGAAGATATAGATCACCTAGTTTATCATGAAGAAGAACTGTTGGAATTTGAACCGATAGCTTCTTCTGAGACGGCTGAGAATATCGCTAAGCACGTGAGCCGACTGATAGAGGACGGGGCTACACTGCAGTGTGGTTATGGTAACATCCCCAACGCGATCTTGTCGCACCTTGATGAGAAGAGTGATCTTGGCATACACACGGAGATGTTATCTGAAGACCTGGCTAATCTGATAAAGAAGGGAGTCGTGAATAACAAGGAGAAGACTTTGAATCCGGGTAAAAGCGTCGCTTCGTTCCTCATGGGGACGAATAAATTGTACGATTTCGTAGATGACAATCCCGGCATCGAATTGAGACCTACGGATTACACCAACGACCCGTTTAACATCGCGAAGAACCACAAGATGACAGCGATAAATACTGCTCTCCAGATAGACCTGACCGGACAGATCTGTGCGGATTCGCTGGGATACAGTTTCTACAGCGGGATCGGAGGTCACGCCGATTTCATGCGCGGAGCTACTTATGCAGATGACGGTAAATCGATAATCGCTATGGAGTCAACTGCTCAAAACGGAGAGGTTTCCAGGATCGTCACACATCTCAACGAAGGAGCTGGAGTGGTCACAACGAGAGGTGACGTCCAATACGTGGTGACTGAATACGGAGTGGCTTATCTGCACGGAAAGAACATCCGTGAGAGAGCTATGGAATTGATCAACATCGCCCATCCAAAGTTCCGTGAAGAACTTCTTAAAGAGGCCAAAGAGCACAACCTGGTGTTCCAGGATCAGATACTAGTCATGGGTGAAGGTGGAAGGTACCCCGATGAGTTGGAAACTATAAGAGAGATCAACGGTAAGGAATATCTGTTCAGACCGATGAAACCGACGGACGAAGAGCTGTTGAAGGATCTGTTCTACGCACTTTCGGATGAGAGCAGATACAGACGGTTCATGAGTCCCAGGAAAGATATGCCTCACGAGAGAAGACAGGATTTCGTCCAGATCAATTACAACAAAGAGATGGCCATAGTCGTGATCGATCAGGAGATCGAAGGGCCGGAAAGGATGGTCGGCGAAGGCGATTACCGTATCAAGGAAGGGCAGAACGTGGCTGAAGTTTCTATAATGATAAGGGACGAGTACCAGGCCCAAGGGATAGGCACGGCGATTATTGATTATCTCACTACCATCGCCAAGAGGCAGGGTCTCTACGGGTTCACCGCCGAGGTTCTAGCCGAGAACAAGAAGATGCTCAAAGTCTTCGAGAAGATGGGCTACGATATCGATAAACGTAGGAAGTACGGGGAGTACGAGTTGAAGATGAGATTTATCTGAATGATGTATAAGAAGTGATGATACAATGAAATACCTGCATATAGATTACAAAGAGATAAAGAATATCGTCGGGCGAGTCAAGAGTACGGGTCAAACCACTTTAAACACGGAAGACAGCCTGAAGATACTGGATCATGCTGATATACCACATCCCGAGGGGTCTGTGGCTAGCGATCTAGATGGATGTTTAGCGTCGGCTGAGACAATCGGATACCCCGTTGTTTTAAAAGTCGTTTCTCCGGACATCAGTCACAAAGATCAGGCCGGAGGAGTGGTCTTGGATATAGGGGATGAAGATGAATTGAAAGACAGTTTTGATGAGATCCAGAACTCGGTAAAAGAGAACGAACCCGATGCAGAGATAGAAGGATTCTACGTTTCGAAATATATCGATGATGGAGAAGAAGTGATAATCGGTGGAGCCTTAGACGACAGTTTCGGCCCGGTGGTAGTTTTCGGGAAAGGTGGTGTGGATGTCGAATCGGAGAAGGAAGTCGTCTTTAGGATAGCTCCACTGGAGGAGGATGAAGTTGAAGAGATGATCGACGAGTTCTATGAAGAGCGCGATCTACCTAAATCATCTTTACAAACTGAAGAGGTCATCGATATCGTTCGCAGGGTCAGTAAGCTGATATCCGATGTTGACTTTTTCCAGGAGATCGATCTTAATCCAGTGATGGTTACCGAGGAAGGCGCCGTAGCGGTGGATGCACTGTTCGAGTTGAAATGATATTCAAAATTTGTAAACGTCATCTTATATTATTTTAACAAAAGATGAGAATGTTAAACCGAATAACACGATAAGTGGGTGAGAGAAAGAGCCGTGAAGGTGCTCAGAAAGAAGATAGACGAACTGGATGATGCTTTTAGTATATAAACCACAAACACTTTATGTACTCAAATAATATACGACCTTATAAGGAGGAAAGATGATGTCCTCAAAAAGCTATTGGGTCTGGCTACTGATCGGGATGATGGTATTGAGCGGGACCCTGCACGGCTCTGTAATATCCCAACCCGCTAATGAAGATGGTGCGATAAAATCACAGGGGATAGTAGAGACTACCTCTACGCTGGCGTCTACACCATGGCCCTGCTATGGCCATGATCAAAATAATACTGGTCAGAGCTCCTACGACACGAGCCATATAGATGGCACAGTAAAGTGGAATTATGCAACAGGTGACCACGCAAACTGTTCCTTCGCCATAGACAGCGATGGGATGATCTACACTGGTTCCGATGACAATAATGTTTATGCGTTGTATCCAAACGGTACTAAGAAATGGAGTTTTACAACTGGCGGGGAAGTTAAAGCTTCTCCAGCATTAGATGATAACAACACCCTTTTCGTAGGCGGAGGAATGACTCTTTATGCTTTGAACGCATCAACTGGAGAAGAGAAGTGGTCTTATTCTATGATGTCCATGATATATTCATCTCCAGCTATAGGGAACGATGGAACAATATATTTTGGAGAGGGGCCAGGGATGTTTCCTGCATCCTTCCTCGTTGCTCTTTATCCTAATAATGGGACTAAAAAATGGGATTACGAGATAGGCGGTAATCATGAATATTCCTCCCCTGCTATAGGTGGTGATGGTACCATATATATATGTTCAAGTGACGGAAATCTCTACGCTATGAATCCTAACGGAACAGAAAGATGGCATTACTCCTTTGGTTCTTTTGGTGTTTCATCTCCGTCAGTAGCTCCTGACGGTAGTATATATGCAATCTCAGACGATAATAGTTTGTATGCCATCGATCCTGACGGAACACTCAACTGGACTAAAAATATAGGAGGTTATAGTACGATCTATCCTGCGGTAGCTTCGGATGGAACCATCTATGTGGGTTCAACCGACGATAGATTGTATTGTTTGGATCCAGACGGTTCTGAGAACTGGAACTATTTGACTGGAGGGTCCATATGGTCTTCCCCTGCGATAGGCTCGGATGGGACGGTCTATTTCGGTTCATACGATCATTATATATACGCTGTCGATCCAAACGGGATGTTAGAGTGGAAATATAAAACTGGAGGAAAGATTGAATCTTCCCCTGCGATAGGTGCTGATGGGACAATCTACATCGGCTCCGCTGACAACAACATCTATGCAATAGGTGCGAGTGAATTACCTAGTTTTACCTTAGATCTGAAAGCGGGAGGAGAAAGTGAGGGGTGGAATTTCGTATCATTTAACTTGATTCAAGAAAATGAATCTCTAAAAAATATTCTCGATGATCCTACCAACGGGATCGATGGGAACTATTCCAAAGTGATGTACTACAGTGCGGGACAAGATAAGTGGAGAACTCATGTCCCAGGTAGACCTCCGCATTTTAATGATCTAGACGATTGGAATCATAGCATGGGTCTTTGGATACAGATGGATATGGACGATAGTCTAACCGTGAATGGAACAAAACCTACGTCGACTGATATCCCCTTATACCCCGGCTGGAACATGGTTGGATACCCTTCGAAGACAGATAGACTAGCAAGCGATAGCTTACCTTCAGAAGTTTCTAAAATAGGGGTCTTCAACGGCAGTAACGATTATAATCTGCATTATACATCAGATCTATCAAATCGTACTTTGACCGCGGGAGAAGGGTATTGGATATACAACTCAGCAGGTCAAAAGGTCGATTGGACGGTAGATTATTGATCAATAAATATTCATCCACAGCCAACAATTTTAAATGCTAGGAGACCAAAACGATAACCGTCACAATGAAAGACATGAAGAAGATCATGAACCAGTTCCTGAAAGATTATCAGGAGAACCCGGAAGGATGGAGTTACTGGACCGATAAGGATGGAGAGTTCTACGACATCTACATACTGAGAGAAGATAAGGGATATTTTCTGAAGATGGACTCGATATATACGCAGAACCCCATCGGTAAGGGAACGAAGATCAAGATAGACGGTGGTATGGAGGGGAAGCTGCCGGACTTTGGGTTCCGTCGATTCTCGGAAGACGAGTTGGAGAACTTCTTCTACGCTCTGAAGGAGAACAAGGAATCAGATAAAACGAAGAAGAAGATGAACAAGATGATGCAGAGGAAGATGAGCGAGAAACCGTCTTCGCTGCCTTCGGATAAAGAAGAGGGGGCGTACTTGATGGGACCTTTCAATCAAGGGTATCCATTCGATCGGGATAATAGGGATATCGAGGATGCTAACAAGAAGTTGAAGAAGAAACTGCGGAAGCAGTTCAGGAAAGAGTATCCGATGTATCGGTAAGTTTTTTATACGCTTGTATACGTGATGTATAACGATGACTACAACGACCGTTCGGATCGAT
>CAZFVW010000043.1:0-3750 GCA_964522285.1 uncultured Thermoplasmata archaeon
GTTCGCACCTGGACATAGGATGTGCGCAGGATGCGGTGAAGGAGTAGCGGTTAGACAGGTCTTAAAAGAAGCTGGACCCAAAACCATGGCGACGGTTTCGACAGGTTGTTTAGAGGTCGTTTCCACTGGTTATCCAGAAACAGCTTGGGAGATACCATTGATCCATGCAGCTTTCGAGAATTCGGCAAGTGTTGCTTCTGGAGTCGAAGTTGCTCTTAAAGAGCTCGGTAAAAAAGAAGGTACGAACGTTATCGCATTCGCCGGTGACGGAGGGACCTTCGATATAGGTTTCCAGGCATTATCAGGTATGTTGGAAAGAGGACACGATATTACATACGTTTGTCTAGATAACGAGGCTTACATGAACACGGGTATCCAGAGATGCAGTTCAACACCATATGGTGCAAGCACGACCACGTCACCATCAGGTAAATACTCTATCGGAGAGACAAGAGAGAAGAAACCGATCGCTGCTATCTGTGCGGCACACGATATACCATACGCAGCAACTGCCACAATAGCTTATACAACCGATCTTAGAAAGAAAGTGAGGAAAGCATTAGATGCAGACGGACCGTCTTTCTTACACGTCTTTGCACCGTGCCCGACAGGATGGAGACACGGAAGCGACGATACCATCGAGATATCAAGGTTGGCCGTGGAAACGGGTACATTCGTTCTATGGGAAGCTATAGACGGAGACATCTGTAATCTGAATATCACCAAGAAACCCAAAGAGAGAAAACCGGTCGAGGAATACCTCAAAAGGCAGAGAAGATTCGCTCATCTCAACGAAGATGATATCGCAAAGATCCAGAAAGAAGTCGACGAGAAGTGCGAAGAGTACGGATTCTGAGAAACAGAGCCTGAACTAACCTCTTAAAAAAACCTTTTTCTTTTCTTATAATTTTTTAAAAAAGATTATTTACTCAGTCACTGGTTTCTATCCAGAATGAAACATCCATGCCGTTAAGAGTAGTGTGGACTTTATCTGCGAACCATATAGCGTCTTTTACAGAAGCTTGGTCGTCCCACTTGTAAACCATGTCGTACTCTCCTTTTTGGGGTTCGAAACCCAGACCGTATAATATGTCCACGACTTCAGATGGCTTCGCGCCTTCGCTGTTGAATACTAGTTTTATGTACGTCTTCATGTTTACCAGTAAAATAAGGGCATTTGTATTATTAAAATCTTTTTAATCGATTTGGTTTTTTGAGAATTATGATCTTGGAGCTTATTTCAATCGTTTTCCGATGATATACATCTCAGAACTAGAACTTCTGGATGCCTTGGGTGAGAAACCTCTAGCGTAATCAAAATAGTACTTCACATCCTCTAAAAAATCCTCGAAATCTTCACCCTGGAACACCTTAACAACGAAATCTCCACCTTTCTTAAGATTGTTTTTAGCGAAGTCAAGCGCGCATCTTGCCAGATATATCGAGCGGGCGTGGTCCATTGAATAGTTACCGCTTATATTGGGAGCCATATCAGAAAGGACTACATCCACTTCTCCCGAGATTATCGAGATCTTGTTGACGACCTCTTCTTCCCTTAGATCACCTTGATAGAAGTTGACTCCTTCTATGTCCCTCATCCTCTCGAGATCCAATGCAAGAACGTTCCCCTCACCTACCTGCTCGACGGCGTACTGGCTCCATCCACCGGGGGAAGCGCCTAGATCTACGACGGTTTTACCTTCTTGAAATATGTTGTATTTTTGATCGATCTGCATGAGTTTATAAACGGCTCTGGATCTGTATCCCTCTTCTTTAGCTTTGTAGTAGTAACCGTCCTTCCTTTTGTACGCTGACATCGATAGATATCATGAACCCCCATTACTTAATTCTTCTGAATCCTAACTATGACGAATATTTATCGAACAGAAAGTTTTTAATCCTGAAGTTTAATCATAACCACATGAAAGAAAAAGATGCCTTCGATAAAGTACTGAAATCCGTGAAAAGGATCAGAGAGGGTGGAGAGAAGCCAAAGGATGACCTCTTTTCCATGGATAAGTACGTCTGCGACCTCTGTCAGGGGGTACGAAAGAGAGAAGGTATCACGCAGTGCGGTTTCTGTGGAAGATGGGTCTGTAAAGATAACTGCTGGAACGACGAATTGAAAGCATGCGAGAGCTGCAGTGGACTCATCCTACTTGCCAAGCACGGTAACGGTAAATGTGAAGTAGAGGATAAAAACAAAAACGAGGATAAGGTGGCTGATTAGATGAGTGGAATAGACGAGACTAGGAAATTATTGGGTTGGGACCGAAGATTGTATACTATGGAAGAAGAGGAAGAACATATCGACCTAGGTAAATTCATGCTGGTTTTCTTCCTACTAGGTACATTGTTCGGGATGGCCCTCACCGAGCTCATCATACCTTATCTGTTAGATATAGAGATGGTGTTCCTATGAAGATATTGTTGATACATTCAGACTATTTGAGATACCAGGTAAAAAAGAAAACTCCGGTCGCGGAGAAGATAGAAGAAGAGATGAGAGAGGGGGAGATGGAAGAATGTCTCTCTGTATTCACCGCTGTGGAAAAAAGCGACGAGGGAAAAGAAGAAGATGTGGCTCAGCAGGGTGTTGAATCGATAGTAGACACGGCTGAAAAGCTAGGCGTCGAGAAGATAATGATCTATCCCTATGCTCATCTGAGTTCGGACCTTTCTAATCCGGACACTGCCGTTGACGTGCTGAAGAAGATCGAGGCTAAACTGAAGGATGATTACAAAGTCCACAGGTCGCCATTTGGCTGGTACAAAGCCTTCCAACTCAGCTGTAAAGGTCATCCGCTCTCCGAGCTATCTAAGGAGATAGTATTAGAAGGAGGAGAAGAAGAGGAAGTCGTGTCTAAAGCACTTGAAGCTGAGGAGGAGATGGAATCTTCGTGGGGTATAATGGATACCGACGGTGGATTTCACGAAATCAGTATAGAAGGAAGCGAAGTCAGTGGATACGACTTCGGAGACGATGAAGAACTGAAAATATTCGCCGTTTACGAAGCAGGCCAGAAGGAAAAGAGAGGTATGGAATCACACCATATAGATCTGATGAAGAGCCATGAACTCGTTGACCACGAACCGGGTTCCGATCCGGGTAATCTCAGATACTACCCAAAGGGCAGGATGATCAAGGGACTGCTCGAGGATTACGTCAGCGAGAGGACCAGAAAGTACGGAGCCATGGAGATAGAATCACCGATAATGTACGATATGGATCATCCGACACTGAAGAGCTACCTTAATAGATTCCCGGCTAGACAGTACAACATCCAGACACCGGATAAGAATGTATTCTTAAGGTTCGCGGCATGCTTCGGGCAGTTCTTGATGGCCCATGACATGACGATATCTTATCGTAATCTTCCACTTAGATTATACGAACTAACAAAGTATTCATTTAGGGTAGAACAAAGAGGAGAGCTCACCGGCCTGAGAAGACAGAGGGCTTTCACCATGCCCGACAGCCACGCTCTTTGCAGAGATATGGATCAGGCCAAGGAAGAGATGATGGTAAGGATGGATCTAGCTAAATCCGTGGTCAACAGTATAGGTATAGGTGTACCTGGAGACCTGGAGTTCGTAGTAAGATGCACGAGAGATTTCTTCGAAGAGAACAGAGAGCATCTGAATGATCTCGTAAAGAATTACGGTAAACCGGCACTTATAGAGATATGGGAAGACAAGTTCTTTTACTTCGTATTGAAGTACGAGTTCAATTTCATAGATCCTCTCGGT
>CAZFVW010000043.1:3760-12309 GCA_964522285.1 uncultured Thermoplasmata archaeon
GTATATACTGCACCTCTCACCCAGCGGCGGTATAGAGAGGGTTATGTTCACACTGCTTGAAAGGACGGGTATGCAGATGGAGAAAGGCGAGAAGCCGATGCTTCCTTACTGGCTCTCTCCGACGCAGCTCAGGTTCGTACCGATATCAGATGATGAAGTTGGGTATGTCGAGGAACTATCTGATGAATTCGAGAACGTCAGGGTAGATATCGACGATACGGATAGAACAGTAGGTAAGAAGATCAGAGACGCTGAGAAAGACTGGATACCCTATGTTGTCGTCGTCGGTCCAAATGAGGTAGAAAGCGGTAAACTATCGGTCAGGATAAGGGAGAAAGATGAACAGGTTGATATGGAGATGGATAGATTGAAAGAGATCTTGAAGGAGAAACAGGCAGGGATGCCCTTCAGAGATATACCCGTCCCGAAGATGATATCAAAAAGACCCGTGTTCGTAGGCTGATTCCTGAAGGACAATATTTATATCTATGAAGGCTTTTGTTTCGCCGCAATCCAAGTATCCAAAGGTATAAACTAAAAGAGGAAACAATATGGGCAATATAAGACCAACATACATAAAAAGAGTCGCTATCGAGCTCGTCGAGAAGTATCCGGAAGAATTCGAGAAAGATGATTACCAGCATAACAAAGAGATGGTAGATGAACTGACCGACGTCGATTCCAACATGATGAGAAACAAGATCGCTGGCTACATAATCAGATATCTTAAAAGAGGAGAATAGTTTTCTCTTGGTTTTTTAATTTTGATCATTTTTTTCTAGAGTATTTTCAGCTACATTCAAGCAGGATAAGAGATCGTCTAATGTATGTAACAGTTGCATTGACGAAGAAGCTTCTGCTGTGCATCTTATGATATTACCCTCAACTTCTAGATGGATATATTCTTCGTTATCTGGTTCTATAGATGATGCGATCATCTGAGCTGTTCTTTCATCATGGTATTCCAGTATCAGTTCGCAGTCGATAATCGACATCATTTTGAGATCGATTCATGAGATAAAAACCCATCGAATAAGTCGACGTTTCCTAATACATTAAAATTTTATAATATCGCTTACATTATCGGATGGGATAACATGGTAAAGATATTGATATGTTACTTTTCAAAATCTGGGAACACAGAGAAGATGGCCGAAGAGATCGTAGAGGGGATGAAAGCGAGTAAAGCAGAGGTGGAAGTGGATCTGAAAAAGGTCGATGAGGTCGAGGTGAAAAAGTTGACTGATTACGATGGTATAGTTTTGGGATCACCCACATATTATGGTCTACCATCTGCAGAGATGAAAAGATTATTGGACGAGAGTATAATGCACCACGGGAAATTAGACGGTGTCGTGGGAGGAGCTTTCTCATCGAGCGCTAACACCGCCGGAGGTAATGAAACTACGATAATCGCCCTCATCGAATCTCTGCTTATCCACGGTATGATAATCAAAGGTATGCCAAAAGGAGATCATTTCGGACCGGTGGCCATCGGGGAGCCAGATGAGAAAGAACTGAAACAGTGCAGATACTATGGAAGATGGATGGCAGAGTTCATCGACGAGATAAAAGGATGATAAGATAAGGAGGGATAGGATTGGAATTTGAAAAAGTAGTTGAAGACAGGAGAAGTATCAGGAGCTATACTGATGAAAAGATCGGAAAAGAAGAGATATATGACTTATTGAATATCGGACATATGGCCCCCTCAGCGGGTAATCTCCAAGCTAGAGATTTCATCATAGTCAATTCACATGAAACTAAAACAAGATTGAAGAAAGCCGGGTATGGACAGAAATTCATCGAGGACGCTGAATGGGTCATAGTGGTCTGTGCTAATGAAGAAAGATCTGCAAAGAAATACGGTGATAGGGGAAGGCAGCTTTACTCGGTTCAGGATGCCTCGGCGGCCGTTGAGAATATACTTCTGGCAGTTACAGATAAAGATCTAGGTGCTGTTTGGGTCGGAGCATTCGATGAAGAATGGGTTTCAAATATACTAGATATACCTGATGGTGTTAGACCGGTTGCCATGATACCTATAGGCCACCCAGATAAGATATCTAAGGAACCACCCAAGATGGATGTTAAAGAATTAACTCATGAAGAAAGTTGGTGATATAGATGGATATGGAAGATATAGAAATATTAGACGCGCACGTACACTTAGGCCCCTCAGGTGAATGGGTGCCGTATGTTAAACCGTCGGTGACAAAGGAAGAAGTCCTTGAAGCTATGGATAAAGCGGGAGTAGAAAAGTCGATAGTTTTCCCTAATCCTGTACCGGGAGACCGATATCCAGAGATGAACGATATAATCGCAGAAGCGGTGCAAAGTTATCCCGATAGGTTGATCGGATTCGGAAGGGTGGATCCAAGGAGAGGCGATGAAGCTGTAAAAGAAGTAAAAAGATGTGATGATATCGGACTGGAAGGTATCAAACTACATCCTTTCGTTGAAACATATCGGCCTGATCACCCTCATTTTGCTGGATTGTTCGACAAGATATATGATCTCGATCTTATCATCTTGAGTCACACTGGGACAAATTTTGCCTCACCAGGATATATGGGTAAGGTCCTAGAAGAAAGAGAAGGGATGAAACTGATACTCGGCCATCTTAACGAAGGTTGTATATCGGTAGCTGAAGAGTACGAGAATGCATACGTAGATACCTCTGGATCAAGAGTTTACATGATGAACCATGCCGTAGAAAAGATACCTGAAAAGATCGTGTTCGGATCTGATTTTCCATATCTGAACTATGAAGTCCAGAAAAAGGTTGTAGAAGAATGTGATTGTACTGATAAGAAGAAAAAGGATATATTCAGGGATAATCTATTACGATTGTTAAAATGAAGACCGGATTGAATAAACATGAATAAGCTGCACGTTCTGAGATACGGCGAGATAGGTACTAAGGGGAGGAGAGTGAGGAACAGTTTCGAATCTATCCTGATCGATAATATAGAAAGGACATTTTTGAAAGAAAACCAGGAAGTTATAATCGATAGAAAGAGGGGTAGGTTATATGCATACTGTGACGAGAACTCAGCACACCTATTTTCAAGGGTGTTCGGTCTTGTTTCATACAGTCCAGCTGAAGAATTCTCTTCTTCGATGGAGGATATAAAAGAGAACAGTAAAAAATTCGGACAGAGTAAAGAAGGTACGTTCGCGGTACGAGCTACCAGGACAGGTAACCATGATTATTCTAGCCCAGAGTTAGAGGCGGAAGTTGGCGCTTCTGTTTTGCAAGAGAACCCTGACCTAGAGGTAGACCTAGAATTTCCTGACAATACACTCCGTATAGAAGTGAGGAACAACCGTTCATACATATTCACAGAGATCTATCCCTGTCCAGGAGGGCTTCCTTTGGGATGTCAAGGTAAGATAGCGGGTTTTCTAGAAGATGTGAACGATTTTATCGCGATCTGGATGATGATGAAAAGGGGTGCTAGGATCTATGTATTCAGATCTGATGATATTGACGAAAATCAGTATGAACGTTTAGATAGATGGGACCCTAATCTTAAGATCGTTGGGGAAGGTGATAGAGAAGATTTCTTCGGTAAAAATTTCTCAGGTAATATCCAAGGTTTGGTGATAGGCCAGACATTCGATGACATCCTTGGTATCGATAAAGACCATACACTCCAAAAAAGTGATGGAGGTTTACCTGTTTTCAGGCCCCTTATAGGTTTCACGGACGAAAGGATAGAAGATTACTTGGGGAAGATAAATAATTTAGAACAGGTCAACTAACAAACGATTATCAAATTGATTATTTTTAGTAAATGTTATAAGTAAAGAAATTATTCTTTGGATTACATGTTATATTTGTCATCCAAGGAAAATGTTTGGTCAAATTTTTCTAAATCAACGGTGAGGTGAAAGAGATAATTGGAGATGATAAGAAAAAAGGGGTTTTGGTGTATTCTCCAGTGCACGAGATCCACCAGGCATCTATGACGAGTCGGGAGAATCCTGAAAGACTATCTAGAGGATATAAGTATATTAAAAATAGAACCAACATACTCGATCACTTCGACCTCTTAGAAAAATATGAGCCGGTGACGGATGAAGAACTTGAAAGAGTGCACGAGAGAACTTATATAGATTTCATAGAAGGTTACTGTAAGAAAGGCGGGGGTTTCCTTGGTGATAGTACATACGTTCAAAAGGGTTCATGTAAAGCAGCCCGATACTCTGCAGGAGGTGCCATCGAGTCTTGTAGAAGAGTTGTAGACGAGTACGATAACTCTTTCGCTTTGATAAGACCGCCAGGTCATCATGCAAAACCAGATAACTACGGGGGTTACTGTCTCTATAACAACGCAGCTATCGCCGCGAGGTGGCTTCAAAAAAATAACAAAAAGAAGATCATGATATTGGACTGGGACGGACACGCCGCCAACGGTACCATGAGGGTGTTTTATGAAGATCCAACTGTTTTAAATATATCCATACATAGAGATCCTGAGGGTTTTTATCCCCATGACGGTTTCGCTCACCAGATCGGCAAGGGAGAAGGTATAGGATATTGTGTCAACGTTGGGCTACCCGCTGGTGCAGGAGATCAAGAGTTCAGAAAGACATGCGAGAAGATAGTCTTCCCCTTAGCAGAAGAATTCGACCCGGATTTTGTAATCGGATGTAACGGTTTTGACTCTCACCATTCGGATTCAGTAGTAGGATTGAGTTACACTTCCGACAGTTATTTCTTCATAGCTTCCGAACTAGCGAAAAGATACAGTGGTGATCTATCGATACTTATGGAAGGTGGGTATGAAAAATTCAACGGTAAACTACTCCATACTATACTCTCGGGATTATCCCATCATAAAAATCCTTATGAAGAGATGGACGACCTCTCCAGGTCCGTGATCCAAAAGGGGAGTGTGTGCAAAGATACTAACAAAAAAATTGACGAATTGAAGATGATATTATCCGATTATCCTTTGGGGAAAGTGTTCAAAAATGATCGTTGAGAAAAAAACTATAGATATCAATGAGAAAGAAATTTTGGATACTGTAGAGATAAAGGATGGAGAGGAAGTGAAATATTACAGTTATAATTACAAAGTGAAAAGCGATGGAAGATGGAAGATATATGTACGTTGGGATAACTTCCAGAAGCAACCTCATCTAGATAAATACGATGAGAACGAGAATCTAGTCGAAAGCGAACCGAGCCGAGATAAGAACTTGGATGAGATATTAGAATTGGTAGGAATATTCGGTAAAAATTTGGTTTCTATGGACCTTTCAAGGATGTAATATGTTTGAAATTGAAATTATAGATATCGGGTAAAAATATGGAATTGAAGATGATAAAAGAATTCACGGATAACGATATCGAACAATTGATGGAAGATATCATCGAAAAACACGATTCACCACACAAATTAAAATTGAGGACATCTAGGACAGGATGTAGGAATCCGAATATGGTAGACGAATATATGATATACAAGGCTCTTGACGAGGGAGCGGACTATAAAGAAACAAAGATACTGAAATCCATCGAATCTTTATCTTCAATGACACCAAAAAGAGTTGAAATGATAGATCACTTGACAAGAAATGGACCTAGTTCTATTAACGAATTAGCTGAAGGGCTAGGAAGGGATTATAAGAATGTATATGATGACATAAGATCCTTGAATGAAAATGGTATAGTCGAGTTGATCAAGGAGGGTAAAAGCAGAAGACCCGTTGTAAATTTAGATAGATTGATCATAGATTTTGCATAACATTTACTAATAACACCATAATATGATTGTGTGATCACTGGCAGTTATGTTTATTATTTAGGCCATAAAACTATAATTATCGTATTTCAGCGAAAGTTTTTTAAACTATTATTCGATACGTTATATCAAGGTGTACTAATTGAAGGCTCAGAAAGTAGATAATGTAAGTTTTGCTATTGAACAGGAAGATCCAGATGTTCGATTGAATCTGGTCAATAAGGAAGGTGCACTTTATCTTTCATTATCAGACTTGTTTCTGAGAGAGGATGGGAACTGGTACGAGATACCTATAGAGAAATTAGAAGATATTGAAGTTCAGAGTAAAGATCCGTTAGAACTGAAGTTCAGCATCCCTTCTTTAAATATAAAGGTTAGAGGGGAGTATGCAGAGAAACTGCTTGCATTGAGGCATCTTTTATTACCTTATATACAAGAAAAGATAGTTGAAGAAGATCCGTTTTTATCAACTCTGAAGATATGGGGTATGGGCATTCATAAAAAAGAGGCTATCGGTGATCTTCTATCGATGGATCCTGAAACTGTTAACGATCACATAAATAAAGCGAAGGAAGAGGGTTATATCGAGGGTGGAAAATTGACTGAAAGGGCGGTAAAGTTGTTGAACACCAAAAATGGTCATGATCTAGAAAAACTGGAGGAGTAAATATGGGCGGAGAGAGAGGTGGTTTAGCCAAAAAATTCACGACATTGGGTGAACTTACGAAATTAGAATCTGCTCTTAAAACAGCTATAAAGTCTTCTAAAGTTCCTCCGAAAGAAACTAGGAAATTACTCAAATCAGATAATCCCAATCAAGTGAAGAATACCGCTCTTTTCCAATTCATGCAGAACCTATTCAAAGAGATCGGTTTGGGTGTAATAAATATCGATGAGAAACAGAACTTTAAGATGTTTTTCTCCATAGAGGATAACCCTGTTGTGAATATTTATCCTGATGTGGAGGATAAGAAGACGTGTTATATAATTGTAGATGCTTTTTCTGATTTCTTCACTGAAGACCTTAGTATCCCTGCGGATGTTAAAGAGGTGAAATGTAAGAACGCAGGTGACCCAAGATGCGTCTTTAAGGTTGATCTGCAACCATTAGCCGTCTATAAGATAGCTCTCGACGAGACGGATGAAGAGATCATAGAAGAGATCCGAAGCGGTAACGAGATATCGGTAATATCTGACAAATTAGGGATAATGAAGGATGAATTGGATTACAGAGTTAATGTTTTACAGTCATATCATGTCATCGATGAGGATATGGATCTGACCAAGATAGGTCTCACTTACTACAAATACGGAAAAAGTGTTATAGATGAGGGGTCTGAAGATATCGAACCACCTTGGAAAACGATGTCGAAGATCTCTGGTGATATCGCAGACTCAACTTCTTTCGCAGAAGCGATAAGCAGCAGCGTCGGAGAGGAAGGTAGTGAAGAGATCAAAAATAATGAGATCGTTAATCTCGCTCAAGAAGCGGATAAGAGTAAAAGTTTTGCTCAATTAGTATCAAAAACTGTTACGAAAAAAGATGAAGAAGAAAGTTAATGAGGTGCAACCATGGTAGATAGGATAGAAACTGGAATATATGGTGTCGACCAGATGATTGAAGGCGGGTTGATCGAGAATTCCGCGATAACTGTCGTAGGTGCTAGCGGTACTGGAAAAACGACGTTCGCTGTACAATTTCTGATGAAGGGAATAGAGAAGGGTGAACAAGCGCTGTTCGTGACCCTAGAAGAAACTCCCGAACAGATAATGAGAGAAGCCGAGATGATGGGTTGGGATATGCGAAAGCATCATGAAGAATCATTGTTCTTTATTCACCTTGGCGGACAGAATTTCAAAGAGATGATCGAAGAACAGTTACCAAAGCTTGTCAAAGCAAGAAAGGACTACGACATCAAAACAAGAGTAGCTATAGACCCACTGACTCCTGTGATATGGTCTACTGAAGACAGATTATCACAGAGAGAATTGCTGGAAAAATTATTCACACCATTGAAAGAGCTCGGAACGGTGATAGCGACCGTAGAAGAACATTCAAGACCCGGTGAGATAATCGGCGAGGACGTTTTACTGCCGATCTATTTATCGGACGGTGTTTTCCACCTAGAATATTATCCTGTGGGCGGAGCATTCAATCGTACATTCAAGATCATAAAGATGAGAGGAACGAATCACGGAGAAGGCCTCTATCCTTATGTCTTCGTTAGAGGTGCCGGTGTCGTTGTAAGATCCACACCTGTAGAGATAAAAGAAGAAAGGTTGGATAGCTATGACGAGGAATTCGAAGATGCCATCGAGACCGCGGAAGCTATAGGCATTCCAGATATAATAATGGAAAGATTGAAAAATATGAGGCAGGAGTGGAATTACGACTATTCTCCCAAAGAGATACTGGAGATAATCCTGTCTGAATATAGAGATTAGGTGTATATATTGAACCCAGGAAATGTGAAGAAGAAGGAACTTGATCGCCGGATGGAAGCAGAGAGCGTGTCTCAGCTTAAATACATGCTCGAGATCGAGTTGGGTAGATTAAGAGACAGGACAGATATCGATATGATCTTGTTCATGGGCACAGGTGGGCGTATATTCTCATCATCGATACCAGAAGACCTTAATCCGACTCAATATCGTCTCCTGAATACTTTCAAATCTAATATACCCTATCTAGCTGGAAAACTTAAGGGTGAAAACCTCGATGTATCTGTAGAGAGATGGGACGAGGGCATGGCTATAGTAGTTTCAGTCGGAGAATACGCATTCATCGCGTCT
>CAZFVW010000044.1:0-12098 GCA_964522285.1 uncultured Thermoplasmata archaeon
TCCACGCCTTCCGTCTATCCTAGTCTCTAACGGTTTTTCTGTTCTTACGTGTTTGACGAATACCTCCTCATCTTCGACCTGCTGCGACTCCAGCCAATCCCAATCGATACCATCTTCCCCCTTCTTGGTTATAAAGTATGCAGCCTGCGACGAGATCATATCGTGGAAGAAATGCGATCCCTGTGAAGGCTCTATAGCTCTACCTTCTGTGGGGGTCTCTACGATAACTTTCGCCCCGGCTATATCGCTCCAGATAACGGGTATACCCAGCCATCTGTCGGAAGTCCCCCATCTCCCAGGCCCTATCAAGATGTACGGTCTATCTTCTTCCATCAGTTTTTTGTTCATCTTCTTGACCTCTCCCACAGCATCCTGGCTGTTCTTCATCTTGAAGGAATCCCGTTTTACGTAAACTACGTCTTCAATCTCTTTTAATACACCGTTACCCAGCGCGTTCCTACTGTAGCAGAAGAGTTCATCATTCGTATACTCGCTCCGGTCTATCTCCACTAACGTTTCGTTCGAGATCATGCTCCTGACCTGGAGCACCACTAGTTCTGAAGGCTCATCTTTTTTCCTGCTGATATTTATGGCGAATTCGATCTCCACGGGATAGCCGAGTGATACTTCGCTCACTCTCAGTAGCATCTTCATGGCCTTCGCTACGGGTAGAGAGCTGTATTTTAACAGCGGACCGAAATCTACCACCCTAGAACCTTCACGATTGATACCGGGATATATGCGGTCATCTCTAGGCGAGTAAGTCGAAGCTACCTTATCGAGCACGCCGTGTCCCTCCGCCTTCCCCAACCCTAGTTTTACCAAAGATGTTTCTTCGTCCTTCTTCACGGAGCTGTAAACCGATTCCAGATCGATAGCGAAGAGATCTCTCTGTGAATATTTCATGAAATCTTTTGGTGTTCCAGATAATGGGGCATCGGGATGCTCTGGACAGAAACAGAACGTGTTACCTCCTTCTACAATGGATTTTCCCAACCCCAACGCCAGGTAAACGATCCCATCTTCGGGTTTACAGTTACCAGATGGGTAGTGATTATGAGATTTCGCCACACCAGATATGGTGGGATAGAAATATTTACCGTGTTTCTCACCGATGACTTCCTGGAGGATGACTCCCATCTTTTCGTCACCCAGCTTCTTCGGGGTGGATGCGATGTAATTTCTAGCCCTCTCGAAGAACGTAGATGAATAGACCTGCTTTATGGCGTTGGTGACTTCTTTGAATCTGAGATCCGTCTCCCACGAATCATTGGGCAGGAACATTGATGAATATATCCCCGCAAAAGGCAGTGTCATGGAATCCTCTAGTACGCCGGAAGACCGGACTATCAGAGGTTTCCTGGTCTCGCTGACGAATGAACGCAGGTCACCGAGGACTGTAGGAGGCAGTGAAGAATCCATGAATTTTGATGAGATCCTTTCATCCGAAAGGTGTTCTATTCCGTTCTCCAGCAGATCATTTTCTTCTAGATATGAATCGTAGACCTCAGTAGAAAGGATGATAGTTCTAGGTATGGTGATCCTGAGCCCTTGGAACATATCTTCGTCGACGTATTCCGAGAGCATCTTTGCCATGAAAGCGAGCCCTCTCGCCTTCCCTCCAAGAGCACCTTTTCCGATCCTGCTGAGTTTGATGTATGGGTTGTATTCTCTCCTTTTGAAGCTGGAAACTGTCCCTTTGTGGACAGTGTACCGATGTTCTTCCATCACGTTTATAGCGGTATCTTTTATCTCATCGGGGTCTTCCACTGCTTCTATAGCGGATTCTAAAGCTTTATCGAGTTCAGACTCTGCTCTGGCTTTCAGCCATCTTTTCAGATCACCTTCTTCGATGGAACGGACCAATGCATCTGGATCGATATTCCAAAGACCTTTTTCGAAATCCTCTAAAGTCTCGAATTTAGCAAGCTCCTCCCCATCTTCATTCTTCAAAATCAAAACTTTCGGGCCGATCACATCCTCCACGAAATCTTTGATCACTGTGTTGGCAGCAGTATCTTTCTTGAGTACGAAATCTATATCGCTCTTTCCTGGTATGTCTTCTACAGGTTCCGAAGATTGGACCAAAATAGGTATTTCTTCGTCCTTTTCCCTGACTTCTAAAGCGAAATCCACGCCTGTTTCCTCATCTTCTATTTTTCTACTCCTACCTTTATTACAGTGATTATCTGTTATGATGCAGGATATCCTATCCTCGTGCTCTTCGAACAGTTCTTTACCCTCTTCAAGATCATGACCCAATAACAGGAACGGCCTGCTCCAATATCGATTCATCTTGACTTCCCGAGGCAGGTCTTCTTTCATGATAGAATCGAGATGCTCCCATATCTCCTCGTATATCAGTGGAAAGTAAGTAGAATAATATTGTATGGAATCTTCTATAAGGAGTATACCTCTAGATCCATCTGAAAATATATCTTTTTCCAGGTTCCTTTTATCCTCAATATACTGTATGATACTGAGGATGATATTGCCGTCTCCGTTCCAAGTGAAGACCTCGTCGATCGTGCTTTCTTCATCCTGTTCTGAGATATCTTCGAGTTGGACAGTATCGTTTCCAAGAAGGACAACGGGCATCTCGGGATATTCGTTTTTAACCGAACTAGTAAATTCGACGATATCTGTTCCTTCCAACCCGTTGAATATCAATAATAAGTCTATGTTGGACTTTTCTAGGATATTCATGCATCCTCTCGAGTTCTCGACCTGAGTGATGTTAGGAACTCCTCCGTCCAACCTGTTGGTGAAAGTATCTTCTAAAAGTTCGTTAAGACGCCCACCTTCTTCGATCAAAAAAAAGTCAAAGGAGGAGGATACCATGAGCACATTCTGTATAGAGAACGCACCCAGGTATCCTTCCAGGTTGTAGAGATCTCCTTCGTCTTTAGCCGGGTATTCCCCGGTGATGTCTTTGATGATACTCTTTATCTTCTCTTCGCGACTGTCCATCATGGTTCACTTCAGACCCAGCCACGCATCTCGCACGCATCGGCTACTCGTGATATGGCGATCATGTAAGCTGCATCACGAACTCTGATATTTTTCCTCTGAGCCAGTTCCCACACTTCGTAGAACGCGTCGGTCATCATGTTATCCAATTTGCCCAAAACCTCGTCCTTGGGCCAATAATAGTTCTGATTGTTCTGGACCTGTTCGAAATAGCTGCAGGTCACACCACCGGCGTTCGCTAGGAAGTCGGGTATAACTGTGATACCTTTCTCATCGAGCATGTCATCTGCTTCCGGAGTTATAGGTCCGTTGGCACCGGAGATTATGATCTTGACACTGTCGCTTATGTCGTTGACGTTGTCTTCGGTAATAGCGTTCTCGAGAGCTGCAGGTATCAGTATATCTACATCATGGGTCAACCATTCGTCACCAGGCTCACAAGTGTACCCGAGCTCTTCGGCTTTATCTTTATCTATAGAGCCGAACCTATCTGTGATAGAACGCAGTTCTTCCAGATCGATGCCGTCATCTTTGTAGAAACTGTACGCACACTTGTCCTGTTGACACCAGGAAGAAACTGAAACCGTAGTTCCGCCGTATTTATCGAACAATTCGACGGCGTACTGAGCCACGTTTCCGAAGCCCTGGACCGAAGCTGTCATCTCTTCTACATCGAGGTCCATCTCCTTGAGTACTTCTCTCAAGATGTAAATGACCCCGTATCCGGTAGCTTCCGTACGTCCCAATGAGCCGCCGTGTCCAACTGGTTTTCCAGTGATCACGCCAGGGTATTTTCCACCTTCGATCTGCTCATATTCGTCCATCATCCAAAGCATGTGCTGAGCTGTCGTCATGACATCTGGTGCAGGTACGTCCTGCACGTGTCCGATGTTCTTCGATATCTGTCTTACCCACTCCCTGCAGAGGTTTTCCTGTTCTCTTTCAGATAGATCGTGGGGGTCACATATGACACCACCCTTTCCACCACCAAGCGGTATATTTGCAACAGCTGTTTTCCACGTCATCCACATGGCTAGAGCACGTACTGTACTGATCGTTTCTTGAGGATGAAATCTGATACCTCCTTTACACGGTCCTCGGGCATCGTTATGCTGCACCCTGTATCCCTGGAAAACCTTGGTTGAACCGTCATCCATCTTAACTGGCACATTGAAGTGATACTCCCTCATGGGATTCCTGAGCAGGTCTCTAGTCCCTTCATCCAATTCCAATCTGTCAGCTATCCTATCGAACTGCTTCTGCGCCATCTTGAACGCATCGAATTTTTCTTCAGCCATTTTTTTAGCACCTCATATTTCTAGTTATCTTTACCACTTCTAGAAGTGGTATAAAAAATCCACCTACAAATTATCAATTTGAAAATGTATATATTGGCCTATTAGTGATACGATATAGTCCATGTTATACATCAAAATGAATATAAGAGCAAATATACGGAAGGTGTTCACCGTGATAGACAATACATATACGTCGGTCCATAGTGTACACTTATTTTCTCCCAAAGGCCCATAACCTTCGTTCTATGAAACCGAGAGAGACCTTCTGCGGTTTTATGGTGTGGATCATCTGTGAGGATAGTATCGTATTAGATATGGCACCGATATCGTCTCTGAACCTAGAATTGAGCTTGTTGCCCCAATCGAAGAAATCCTCTATGGTCTCGAAGGCGGAGAATATCAGGAAGTTGTACTTTTCAGTGCTTGTCTCCACCGCTCTCGGTATGTTATCATCCTTGGCCAGGTATCTCTTCACATCTTCGAAGTTGGACATCACTTCTATTAGAGAAACCACGAGATTATAATTCGGAGGTATGAACAAGTTGGGGAAAAAGCAGCGTGGTTCTTCGATGACTCCACTTTCAAGTAGGGTGTCTATACGTCTCCTGATCGTTTTCCTGTTGACCCCTAGTTCTCTCCCTATAGCAGAATCGTTAGTACGTATAAATTCTCCATTCATCAGGGCTTTGAAGAGGGGGAATGTGACTTCGTCGAGCTCTGATCCGCCGATATTAAGGCTTTTATCATCCTTAAATTTCTTCTCCATGCTGTTGATGAAACAGTTCGGATCGTATTTGAAGGTGAGTTTATTGCTGAATATGTCCGCGTGTGCCGGTAACCTGTTCTCACGGGAAGGTATCTTGTTCTCCCTGACGATCTGTTCTCTCCACGAATGGTAAGACTCTAGATCTTTGAAGAACTCGATAAGCAGTGTATTGTATGAACCCTCCATGCAGGAGAACGCTGCGAAGATGTGAGAGTCATCGCGGTAGAACTCCCTAGCTTTCGGACTCCTGGGCATATCTGCTTTAGCTAAAACAAGTAATGGGTATTCCTCGTATAATCTAGGGAACGGATAAAGCGGAGAGTTCAATATATCGTTTTGATAGAAAGATTCTACCTTCTTCTTTGCTGTAGCCCTGTGTATGCCAAGCTCCCTTGAAACAGCGCTGATATTGACGTGTACTCCCTGACCGGAAACCAGCTGCCTGAGTAATCGAAGGTTCAGTTCATCCTCTAAAGGGTCCATGATATCAGTTTATACTATAAACTATATTACAGTTTGGGTAAAATGTGCTTTATATTAAGCCAAAGTATACAATTTTAAGGTCTGTACCTATTAGGCGTCCTCGGGAAAGAGATGGCGTCTCTGATATGATCGAGCTTGCATAACCACATGACCAATCTTTCAACACCTAGGCCGTATCCGGCGTGTGGAACGCTGCCGTATCTCCTGGTATCCAAGAACCACTGGTAGATCGAGAGGTCTTCACCTTCTTCTTTCAGCCGGTTCTCGAGTGAGTCTATACTGGTCTCCCGAACGCTACCTCCGATGAGCTCCCCAACGTGCGGTACCAAAAGATCGTAACCGAATACCTTTGACTCGTCCTCCGGATCCCTCTTCATGTAGAACGCCTTGATCTCTTTGGGATAGTGGGTAATGAACACTGGTTTATCGTACATCGACGTGAGTTCTTTCTCCTCTGGAACTCCGAAATCGTTTCCGTATTCGATATCCATCCCTGCGTCCTGCAGTTTCTTGACCGCTTCCTCATATCTCAGTCTCGGGAACGGGGGTTCTAGGTTGTCTAGATAGTCTAGATTACCGTCGAGCAGGTTCTCGAGTTCTTTCCTGTTCTCTTTCAGGACTTTTTTGACCACGTTCATCACGAGACCTTCACCGAGATCCATTATATCATCGTAATCCAGCCATAGTCCTTCGACTTCTGCGTGCCAGTATTCGGTTAGATGTCTGGGAGTTCTCGATTTCTCTGCTCTGAAGCTCGGTGCTATCGTGTATATATCTCCCAAGCCGAATATGCCGGCTTCCGCGTAGAGCTGCCAGCTCTGGGCCAGGTATACTTCATCGTCGAAGTAATCCACCGGGAACAGCGTAGAGCCTCCTTCACATGCCAGTGGAGTCAATATCGGGGACTGGAATTCCTTGTAACCTTCGCTTCTGAAATATTCGTGTATAGCTCCGAATACCGTCGATCTCACTGAAAGGATATCTCTCATGTATGTAGATCTCAGCCAGAGGTGCCTGTTGTCCAGCAGGTGTTCAATGCTCTGGTCCTTGTGGATCGGAAAATCATCCGAGGCGTGCACTATCTCGACATCCGAAGCCCTTATCTCGTATCCGCCTGGAGCTCGGTCGTCTTCTGCTACTTCCCCCCAGATCTTGATGGAGGACTCCACGAGCAGTGACTTGACATCATCGAACTTCTCGTCGTCGAACTGATCTTTACCGATCATCACTTGAACTACACCAGTGGGGTCACGTATATTGAAGAAGACCATATTACCGATATTTCTCTCACGGTGTATCCAACCGCGTATCCCTACTTCGTTTCCGGTGTGCTGGCCTTCCAGTATCTCTCCTATGGGAGTCCATTCTTGCTCCATCTTTTCACTCGAACCGTGCAGAGATGTTTTTAGATAAAAGGGTTTTGGGTCTCGACCGGCTTTTTTTGAGCTGAAAACTCTTGTTCGACAGCACACTAATATTCACATCAAAATATTAAATCAAAACAAACCTGGCCCCTACTTCTTCAACTTGAAAGTTGATGATATTTACACCGCTTTTGAGCTTATCCATTTTTATATTCAAAATAAATATAAATACACTAGCCGCCTTGTTATAGCTGTGATAAAAATGGTAACAAAACCGAGAACACAAAGGATATCCGCCCTGTTTCCGAGAGCTGTTAGTGACCTCGTTAGAGAGTTAGACGGTCTCAAGTAAGGTCATCCGGAAAGAGGGATCGAGATGAACACCTTTCAAAAAAAAGAAAAAACCGAGAAGCCCGAAGGGATGGCCGCTTTCCTGATAGTCTGGGCCGGCCAGCTAGTGTCGATGCTGGGCAGTTTCATGACCGGCTTCGCCTTGATGATCTGGATATGGTCTAGAACAGGGGAAGCGACACCCTTCGCTATCTACGGTTTCGCTTCGTTCACCCCTTTGTTATTGGCAACTCCTTTAGCCGGTGTTCTAGTCGATAGGTGGGACAGAAAGCTTACTATGATCTTGAGCGACCTAGCTGCCGGTATAGGAACCATAGCTATTTTCATATTATTCTTAACGGATTCAATACAGTTATGGCACCTTTATCTACTCGGTGCCTTCGCGGGATTCTTCGGGGCGTTCCAGTTCCCAGCATTCTCAGCTTCTATAACCTTGATGGTTAAGAAGGAAAATTACGCAAGGGCCAACGGACTACTGTCCATGGCGGGGACGGCTTCAGGTCTGTTCGGGCCTGTATTGGCCGCTGCGTTCTTGGGTATCATCGGGATCAGAGGGATACTGATTCTGGATATCGTCTCTTTCAGCGCTGCCATAGGGACTTTACTCTTCATCAAGGTGCCTCAACCGAAGAAAAGCGAAGAGGGCAAGAGGAGCATGTCGAACATCTGGAACGAGATGCTGTTCGGCTTCAAATATATCTATAATAGGAAATCACTGTTAGGCATACTCTTCGTTTTCTTAGCTATAAACATATTCTTCCAGATCGGCAACATACTCAGGGCACCCATGATGCTGGCTAGGACGGGTGGTGACGAAGTGATATTGGCCGGAGTCCAGAGCATAGCTGCCGTTGGCGGTCTGTTGGGTGGTCTGGCTTTGGCGGTATGGGGAGGACCGAGTAACAAGATCAAAGGTATCTTCGTGTGCATGACGGCTAGCAGTATCTTCGGCGTGATGTTGATGGGTCTTGGAACGGGCCTTATAATATGGGGCGCAGGCAGTTTCATCATGATGTTCTCTATGAGCATAAGCGGCGGATGCAGTCAGTCCTTCTGGCAGTCGAAAGTTCAACCGGATATACAGGGCAAGGTATTCTCAGCTAGGAGGTTCATAGCCCAGGCGTCGATCCCTCTAGCATCTCTGTCCGCAGGACCGTTAGCCGATAGGATATTCGAACCGGCCATGAACGGTAACGGTGGGATGGTCGGGACCTTCGGAGGTTTGGTTGGCACGGGAGCAGGGGCTGGCATGGCGGTGATCTATGTCATAGTCGGACTAATCGGTGTCGTGATCTGTGTTGCTGGATACAGCTTTTACCACATCCGTGAGGCTGAACAGATATTACCTGATTTCGATTCCTCGAGACAGGGGGTCTCCGCGTGAGGACAGTTATCGGGAAGATACACGAACTGGCGAAGGGATACAAATGCAGCGATGAAAAAAATACAGATAAGGATGATTAGCTCGTCGAGATATCAGCTAGTCTTTTGATCTATATTCTATTTTGATGAAAATATTTATATCTCTAGTTTTTAATTTGGAGTAGAGCTAGAGCATAGATGAGTGAGGAAGAAGTCGATGATTTAGATGATAAGGACGACGGACATGTAAGACCGACAGGGATGAAAGGTTTCAGTATAATATGGGTCGGCCAGGTCGTGTCTGTTTTGGGCACAGCTATGACCTACTTCGCCCTATTTATCTGGATATGGGAGGAGACCGGACAGGCTACACCTTTCGCCCTTTTCAGTTTATCTTATTCCCTTCCTCTCATAGTGGCAAGCCCTCTTGCAGGGGTATTCGTAGATAGGTGGGACAGGAAACTGACCATGGCTTTGAGCGATCTAGCTGCTGGAGCTTCTTCCGTGATAATTTTATTACTATTTTTCACGGGACATCTACAGGTCTGGCATCTTTACTTTACAGTGGCGTTCGCCGGATTCTTCGGAGCGTTTCAATCACCTGCATTTTCAGCCGCAACCACTATGATGGTCTCTGAGGAACACTATGCCAGGGCAAGTGCTATGAGATCTATGGCTAGTAACGGGTCACGTATTTTCGCACCTATCATCGCTGCTGGATTGATCACTATTATAGGCATCCAGGGTATCCTGATCATAGATATAATCACTTTCTCTTTCGCCGTAGGTGTACTGCTGCTGGTGTATATACCCGAGCCGCCCGTTTCTGAAGAGGGTGACCAAAGTCTAGGTAGTATCTGGAAGGAGTCTATATTTGGGTTCAAGTACATATTCAACAAGAAATCCCTATTTGGATTGCTGTTGGTTTCCTTGGCGATAAATTTCGCATTCTCGATGAGCAGCGTTCTCAGGGTCCCCATGATCCTGGCTAGGACGGGTAATAACGAGGTGATCTTGGGAGGGGTACAATCGGCATCCGCTTTAGGCGGTCTAATAGGAGGGATACTGTTGACCATTTGGGGCGGCCCCACTAAAAAGATTAGAGCTGTTTTTATAGGTCTGTTCTTCATAGGATTGGCAAACATGCTTATGGGCATACAGGAAGGATTGATAGTCTGGGGTCTAGCCGGTTTTGGAATCACTTTTTCCGCCGTGTATGCTAACTCTTCCAGTCAATCATTTTGGCAGTCGAAGATCCCACCGGACATCCAGGGCAAGGTTTTCTCCGCTAGGTCTATGTTAGCCCGTATAGCTATGCCTTTATCAATGGTGATCGCGGGACCGCTAGCCGATGCTATATTCGAGCCGGGTATGACTCAAGGCGGTAGTATGGCGAAAGTTTTCGGTGGCATGATAGGCACCGAGAACGGGAGCGGTATCTCACTGATGTTTCTACTCACGGGGATAGCCGTTGTTGCAGTAACATTGATAGGATATTCCTTCAAGAAGATCAGAAATGCTGAAAAGATACTACCGGATCACGAAGCCACCGGAAGCCCGGAAGAGTGAAACTACTACCAATCTTCTGGGACTTTATTTCCCTTTCTAAGAGCGCTCATGATATCGTCTTTCATATCTAGAGCTGCCTGCCTAGAAGCTTCCACGTATTCCTCGGGTGTGTATTCATCCTTGTAAGGTTTTCTTTCGTATGCGAAATTTATACCTCGGGACGAGTTGACTATAGCTCCGTAACCGTCGTCGTTGAAGCACGGTATGATGTCGTCGGCGGTGCCGCCCTGTGCACCGTATCCGGGTACCAGGAAAAGATTGTTTTTCATAATCTCTCTGAGCCTTTTAGCTTCCTCTGGATAAGTTGCGCCCACGACGGCTCCCACTGATGAATACCCCCTATCACCGACCAGTCCCTTCCCCCACTTCTTTATGTGCTTGGCCATCAGTTCATAGACCGTTCCGTTGTTTTCGATGGTCTTATCCTGCAGCTCTCCGGAAGACGGGTTCGAAGTCTTATCCAGAACGAAGATACCTTTACCGTGCTTTTTACAGACATCTAAGAAAGGCTGGATGCCGTCTGTTCCCAGGTACGCGTTCACAGTTGCCATATCCCCGTCGAAGGAGAAAACGTAGGTTCCGTCAATCAATTCGACTTTACCTAGATGCCCGTTGGCGTACGCCTGAGCCGTGCTGCCTATATCGTTCTTCTTACAGTCCGTTATAACGATGAGATCTTTCTCTTTTGCGTAGTCGATGGTTTCCTCAAGAGCTTTAACTCCCTGGCTCCCGTACTGTTCGTAGAACGCCATCTGCGGCTTGACCGCTGGAACGGTCTCGTAGACCGCGTCAATCAGTCCTTTGTTGAACTCGACTATCGATCTGCTCACCGCTTCGAACAGCGTGTTGGTTTCTTCCATAGAGGTTCTTTTTATAAAGTCGGGTATCCGATCGATCCTTGGATCCAATCCAACGACCGAGGGATTCTTCTTTTCGTCTATCTTATCCAGCAGTCTGTCCGCGAGGTTTTCGTAGGCCATCTTAGCACCTTCTGTGTTGGTGTGTGGTAGGGTGTGATGGTTTTTAATGTTTTAGCTGAAAAGACAGGTTTTAGAAACCAAAACCTATATATAGAACCTTATACTAATTAGTAAATGCAAACATTACAACATGAAGTTGTCAAATAGAGGTGAAAAAAATGGGAGATGAAGAAGAAAAGAAGGATGAGAGAAGCCTTGCAGAAAGGAGAGACGACTGGTTCTTCGAACCTTTCAAAGAACTGGACACAATGTTCGATGACCTGGACAAGACGTTCGGACGGTTCTTCGGTAGTCCGTTGAGACATAGGAGAAAACAGATCATGCCGGACTTCAGGATACCGGCTTTGGACGTGCAGGACAAAGGAGATCACTACATGATCGAAGCGGAGATGCCGGGCATCGACAAGGAAGACATCGAGGTTGAACTCAAAGATGATAAGCTCACCATAAAAGGTGAAACGAAGAAGGAAAAGAAGGAAGAAAAAGAAGACTACGTACGCCGGGAAAGAGGATACAAGTCGTTCTACAGGGAGATACCGGTGACCGACGAGATGGTCGCCGACGAAGCCAACGCCACGTTCAAGAATGGTGTACTCTCCATAGATCTGCCGAAGAAGGAAAAGGAAGAGAAGGAAGGCAGAAAACTAGAGATCAAGTAAAACCCCTTCCCCTTCGATTCCCTTTAATTTATTAAAACCGTGGAAAAAACATGAAAAAAGAAGATTTCGATGAACTGATGCAGCTCCTCCAGAATCCTACAAGGAGGAAGATCTTGGAGATACTGTCCCGAGAGGAGCACTACCCGCTCCAGATCTCGCGGAACTTGAACACAAGCCAGCAGGCTGTATCTAAGCACTTGAAGACAATGGAACGCCATGGGATAGTTATATCACGCTCGTCCAAGAGTGAACGAGGCGGTCCGCCGACGAAGACGTATTCACTGAACAGCGAATTC
>CAZFVW010000045.1:0-11870 GCA_964522285.1 uncultured Thermoplasmata archaeon
AAGAAGAAGTTAAAGGAAGAACTCAAAGAAGAAGGTGTTTACAAGGAGGAGTGGGATGAGATATAAGGAAAATCCTATTAAGAGCCTTAGAGCTATAATCCCGATGCGTAGGGTATTGTCACATACTTTGATCTTATTTGCACTTGTTATCGTCTTATTTGTCCCTTCAACTGTAAATTCAGCCGACGAGTCTCAAAATACCCACGAATTATCGATAGATCAATTAGAAACCGATGATTATTATCTAGGTATCATTTACGTACAGATACGTTCTGAAGCCGATGATTCCCTGATATACGAAGGATACGTGATCAACAGGACGATGGTTATGGAACAAACTGTCAATTCTTATCATCATCAGGGTTTTAATTATATCGGGCCCAAGGTGTATATCAAATCCGACCATATTATTCTAACATTAGACGACCAAAAATATTGGGAAGATAAAAGATTGAACATCACGATCCCTAAAGAAGCAGAATATACAATCGGTAGATCAACCCGTAAAGATGGAGGGGAATTAATCCCAGCTAACTGGAATCTGACGGAAGGAGATTACAAGATAGATGCGGTAGCCTACACCGATGAAGATCAAGAGAAGTACGATGAGGTTGGCGTTGAATATCCTGGGTTCAATTACGAAGAGAAGCTAAGTTTAGATTCGGATAAGAAAGTAGGATTGTATTTTACCCCTGCTAAGGAGTTGCCATTCTATCATGGATTTTTAAACTATTATCGACACAATAACGGATGGCTTCTTACAGCAATACACGCTGTAACTAGTGTACTAGTTTTTTCTATGATCGCCTATTATCTCATGTTTTTTGTAAAAGAAGATAGATTGGAAGTGTATAAAATAAAAAGGAACCTACCCTTGATGGCCTCGATCCCTGCAGTTTTGTTTTTCATCCTTTCATTCATATCTCTTAAAACTGATGCTCGGTGGAAGGTAGATGGAGACATGGATATATTCCTTTTTTATTCAATATTATTTTTCATCGCTGCACCGATATTTTTCATAGCATTTAGATACGTGTTGTCTAAATACAGGGAAACGTTATTCCCGATGGTCAAAACTCCTCTGTTCAACTATACCGCTATATACGGCACTATCTTCGTATATGCTTTGATAATTTATTTAATCATACCACGTGGATTTACATGTTATGCACCATCACCGATAAGATATTTCCCTAGAGTTCGGAAAATGATATTGGTTTATCCACTCTTTAAAAACATGATCAACAAGAAGAAGTTAAAGGAAGAACTCAAAGAAGAAGGTGTTTACAAGGAGGAGTGGGATGAGATATAGGCTAAATTATCTCATATATGAATTGACGGAGAGGTGTAACCAGAACTGCGTTTACTGTTACAACTACTGGCTTTCAGATCCGGTCAAGAGAGAAAAAAAGAAAGATACCGATGTTCAAAAGTGGATCGAGATAACCGACGAGCTTCTGGAAGATGTAAAGGTGGACAGGATAGTCCTATCAGGTGGAGAACCGCTTCTTTACGATAGTGTAGTTGAATTGTGTAGGAGGCTCAAAGACAGAGGCATCAAAACCACGTTGATAACCAACGGCTCCCTTCTGACCGAAGAGAAGGTAAAGGGATTGTTGAACAGCGGTGTGGATCTTTTCGAACTGACCCTTCTTTCACACGACCCCTCGGTGCATAACCGGTTGACCGGCAGCGAGAACTTCCGATCCACTATAAAAGCCATGAAGTTGATAAAGAAATACAAAGGAGAACTGTGCACCACTATCATCGGCACCTCCGAAAATATCGGCCATGTCAAAAAAACCGCTGAACTCGCCATCGCTCTAGATTCTGACCAGATAATGTTCAACAGAGTCAATCTCGGCGGTAGAGGTCTTGAGAAAAGGGAATTATACCCAACTAAGAAGGAGATAAGAGAAGTGTTATCCGACTTGGATGACCTCTCAAAAACCTACGGGACTTTTATCCACTGCGGAGTCCCGATACCTTACTGCGTGGCTCATCCAAAGGATCACAAGCACCTGTCGTTCGGAAGATGTCCATCTGGATTGGACTTATCATATATCACGGTAGAGTCCAGCGGAGATCTTAGAACATGCAACCACTCACCTCTCAAATTGATAAATATCCTCGAAGATGATTTTGAAGAAATCTTTGAAACTGAAGTTTGGGATGATTTCACTTCGACCTATCCTGAGAGATGTGAAGGTTGTAAATATCTGAAAAAGTGCCACGCGTCCTGTAGGGCCGCTGGTTATGTAACTTCTGGTATATGGGGTGAACCAGATCCCTTCATCGTGTAAATATTTGAAATCGATAAATCTTAAGTAAAAACATTTCATCACACAACCATGAACATATTCTTCTTTGTGATGGTCATCACGATCATATGCATAGCCGCGATGGTGGGCATCTTCGTATTTATCTGGAAATTTGTTCGGAAGAAAGAGAACAAGCGCGCTAACGCCATAAGACAGTTAGCCGCACAGAGCGGTTACCAGTTCTTCCCAGAAAACCAGAACATAGTGAACCTGCAGTGGCTCAGAAAGTTCTCTCTATTTAAATTAGGGAACATGAGGAACGCCAAGAATATCATGAGGGTTCGGAGGAACTCCGGCGACTGGACTATCTTCGATTATCACTACAGAACTGGCCACAGCGGTAGATATTCTTCAGCACACTACTACGACCTATCCGTTTTCCTGGTAAGGCACAACTACGACATCCCGAACTTCATCATGCACAAGGAGAACTTTTTCAGCAAGCTATCTTCGGCACTGGGTTTCAACGATATCAACTTTGATACGCACCCGACTTTCTCTCAGAGGTACGTCCTAAAAAGCAACGACCCCAACATAAGAGGCGCTTTCAGCCATCAGCTTTTGAGTTACTTCGAACGGTACGATTTCAACTTCGCCATCGAATCCGTGGGCAACGAGATCATCTTCTACAGAATGAACAGACTAGCTCCTCACCAGATAAACCAGAAGCTGCAGGTTTTCGAGGGAGTATTCGATATGCTGTCGGAGTAGTGATAAATTATTTAACACGCGGGTACTTCCAAATTGTTATGAGGATAAGACCTGTTCTCGGGCGTACGATAATAGTGGCCCTGACCCTACTTATTATATTTTCATCATCGATTTCATCGTTCGCCACTGGGGCTAACGATGCTCCAGATGTACCAACTTGGGAGAAGGGAGATTCTTGGAAATACGAGAATTATTACAAAGGTGCAGAGAAAACCAATTATTTTTACAAGAACGTTACGAAGGAAGGCGAGTACGTCAACGGCCAAGTTTGTTACAAGGTCGAGATGATCCAGAACCACACCAACATCGCCAACTATTACAATAAGAGAGGGGACCTTGCCAGGGTTAAGGTAGAGCACCTGTTCACGAAGATGGGCCAGGATAGAGATGAAGTTATAACATTCGAGCCGCCTTTCAAAAGGTTTGAATTCCCTCTGACCAACGGCAGCGAGTGGAGTTTAGAGACGGTAAGAACCAGCAGCGAGTTCGGAAAAAGGAACATCTCCTACGAATTCCAATGTTTCGGCCAGGGTAACGTCACCACGCAAGCTGGGACCTTCGAAGCCTATCTGATAGGCATGAGCGAAACCTACCCTGATGCCGATTTCTATCATCACATGTACACCAAGATATATTATTCTCCAGAAGTCAAGAACGAGGTCAGGAGGGAGAATTATCAGGTAAGTCAAGAAGGGGAATTGGGACAACCACAGTCAGGTTTAGAACTGGTCTCTTATGACATCACACCGCCGGATACAGAGAATAAAAACGAAGAAACTGATTCATCCACTCCTTTTATAGCACCTTACATCATGATACCGGTGGTTGCTTCTATTGCGATCCTAGTGCGTTATAAAGATAAGAGATGATACCTCATGACTGACCGTGAGTAACAGATTCTTCACCCGCTTTTTTCTCCTCTTCGAACACGTTCTCAAGGGTGTACATCCCCCAAATAAAGGATATCACTGAAGCGGTGAAGTTACCCAGAACCACTCCTACCCATACACCTATCAGACCATAATCTAAAGAGACTCCTATCACGTAGGCGAAGGGTACCTGTAATATTATCGTTCTGAGAACGGCCACTACCAGCGATCTTTTACCTTTGCCTATCCCTCTGAACATTGCTCCTGTCAGCATACCCATGGGGACTATCAGGAACATTGCTGATACGATCCTCAGGAATATCACGAGATCGTCGTAGATCCTGACAGCGTCGGGTGAGTAAGTGAATATTTTTGCGATCTGGGGTGCGAACAATATCACCAAAATCATCGCTGTACCTTCTATCAGCATCCCGAGCTTGATCGAGTACATGTACGAAGTTTTGAGTTTTTTACGGTCCCTAGAACCGTAGGCCGCCCCGGTTACAGCGGTGACCCCCATGGACATCCCGAAGAGAGGGATGATGCCCATCATCAATATCCTCCACCCAGAAGTCAAGACCGCGACCCCGTCGCTGCCGGCTACACCGATAACGATCAGGTTCAATGCTACGATGGAGAACGACATGGAAAGTTGGGCCAGCGAGGAAGGGATGCCCACCTGAAAGATCTCTTTTATTATCCCTTTATCGAAGGAAAATCTCTTCAAGTCGATATCTACAAAAGTATCCTTCTTGTAGAACAACCAGTAGATGAATATCATCGATGTAGCTGACATGGATAAGACCGTAGACCAAGCGGCTCCGGCGACACCGAGGTCAAAGGTATAGATCAGTATAGGGTCCAAAGAAGCGTTCATGACCGAGCCGAATACGATCGCGTACATGGCTCTCTTGGTATCTCCTTCACCTCTCAGTATGGCGTTGGCCACGTTGAAGAATATCAGTATGAACGCTCCACCGAAGAGTACCGAGCCGTACTGCGTGGCTAGATTTACAACGTTGATATTATCGGTCATCGACGAAAAGATGTCGTTCAAGAATGGGAGTACCGGTAGGCTGATCAAGAGCGCTAGTAACACACCTATTATTATGGTGTGGTCTGCCGTGTTATCGGCACCTTTCTTGTCCTTTGCTCCGATCCTTCGAGATATGGCTGAACTACCGCCAACACCGATGCCGGCTCCAAGGGCTACTACTATCATGAAGAACGGGAAGAAAAGTCCCACGGCGGCCAGTGCATCCGCGCCCAGGCCGGCGACCCAGATACCATCGACTATGTTGTAGACCGCGTTGATCAGCATGGCCACCATCATGGGTAAAGAGATCTTGAGTATAGCCTTCTTAGGGTCGCCTGTTAGGTTCTTGACCCCTTCGGTCTCTTTCAGTTCCATGGTCACATTTCCCCTTCTTCGAGGTTGTCAATTATCCGGGAAAGGTACCCCATCAGTCGTTCTTTATCTTCACCCGTGAACCCAACCATCATCACATCTTCCGCTTCTTCATCGATCTCCCTCACGATATTCTCGATCTCTTCTTTCTTCTCGGTGAGGTATATCTTGCTAGCTCTCTTATCGCTCTCGTCCTTTTCCTTCCGCAGGTAACCTTTCTCCACGAGATTACTGATCATCTTAGATGTGGTGGATTTTGAGATAGGGATCTTTTCACAGATCTCTTTCTGGGTGACCCCGTCACCTCTCTTTATCAGCCCTAATAGGAAGGGGAACTCGCCGCGGGTGAAATCGTAGGGTTCCAGCTTGTGTTGGAACTTGAGCATCGTCCTTTTATCGATCTTGTGGAGCATCCTGTGGACGGTCTCGTCTGTCATGATAGTTTCAGGTGAAACTTGTTGCTGATATAATAGTTACGGTTGAAACTAAATTTTGGGGAAATGGGCGTCAAAAAGTTAAAAGGTAGATCTCTATTTCATCATGTGAAGTGAGAAGATGAGCGGAGAAGAGCCATGGCACGAGAAAGACGAGTTCTGGGAGAGCTACCCGTTCTCGGATAAGATGATCGAGCATGCGGGGGAAGAAGTAGACCAGTTGATCGAACTTGCGGGATTAGAAGAGGGTATGGAACTGCTGGATCTCTGCTGCGGGGTCGGAAGGCATTCTATCGAATTTGCAAAGAGAGGCTTCGATGTTACCGGTGTGGATAGGACTGAAAGATATCTAGAGAGGGGAAGAGATAGAGCGCAAGAAGAAGGTCTGGATATCGACTTCGTCCAGGACGATATGAGGGAGTTCAGGAGAGAAGGAGAATTCGATGCCGCCGTCAATCTTTTCACCTCCTTCGGATACTTCGAGGAGGAGCAGGAGAACATGAAAGTGCTGGAGAACGTGTGCACATCACTCAGATCCGGTGGTAAGTTCATCATCGATGTCATGGGAAAGGAGATCATCGCTAGGATCTACAAAGAAAGGGACTGGCATAAGCTGGAGAACGGCTACCAACTCGAAGAAAGGAGCGTTGAGAAGGACTGGTCCTGGTTGAATAACAGGAGGATCAGGATCGAGAACGGAGAAGTTAAAGAGCACAACTTCTCACACTGGCTGTACTCCGCCAAAGAGCTTAAAGATATGCTGAATGAAGCCGGGTTCTCGGATACGAAGGCTTACGGCGGATACGATGGAAAGAAATACTGTATAGAAGCAGATAGGCTAGTGGTCGTTGGGGAAAGATGAACTCAGATACCGAAAGATTGATATGTAATTGATTGTAATATTATGTGATGTGTAAACATGACTAACGTCCAGGTCAGGATACCCGACGATCTCCTCGAGGAGATAGAACATCTAGGTGATTCAGAACACACCTCTAGATCTGAGATAATAAGGAGATTATTATACGAAGGCTACAAAAAAGAGATACTGAATAGAGCGGTTCAGAAGTATATGAACAGGGAGGTAACATTGTGCAGGGCAGCGGAATTGACGGACGTACCAGTCTCCAAGATCGCCTCTTATGCAGCGGAAAAAGACATCCCCTTCATGAGGTATTCTAAAGAAGAAGCAGAGGAAGACCTCCAAAGGTTGAGGGAAGATGAAAGTTCTAGTTGATTCTTCAACCCTCATCGCTCTAGTAAAGATCGGTGAATTGGATTTTCTAAGAGAGCACTACAGCCGTATATACATCACTGAAGAGATAAAGAGAGAAGTCACAGATGGCAACAGGCCAGAAAATATCAGATTGGAAAAGATCGTAGGGGATTGGATAGATGTCGTTCAGGACCCTGTGTGCGATGATTATTCTGGTTTGAGTGGATTGGATCAAGGCGAGAAGAGCATCCTAAATTTTGCCGCAGAGAATGATGATGTTCTGCTGCTGTTGGACGAGACAGAGGCTAGGGCTGTAGCCAGGGCTGAAGGATTCGACTTCACCGGCACCCTTGGACTTATAGTGTATCTGAATGAGAGAGAAGTGATATCGAAAGATAAGGCTAGGAAAGTCGTCAAGAAATTGGCCAACAGTGATTTTCGGATGACCGTCGAACTTTACGATTGGGCCTTGGACAAGATATGTTAAAGATAGCTTGGATGATATCTAGCTGTCTTGTGGTTGCCATAAAAGCTGAGGAGTACAAAATAAAAACAAGAGCATCCCTATCGCAGACGCTCTGATCGCTGCCTGTGCGGATTCTATAGATGCGAGCGTTGTGACTTCCGACGATCATTATGAACAGACGGATGTGGATATCGTAAAATTTCGGTGAATTGTAGTATATCGATCTTCAAAAAAATTAAATGAGGTCTTCCGATTAAAGAACATATGTCAGTTAGAGAGTATGGAGGAGAACTGTCAGAACTATTCAGTTTATGGCTGGAAGTTGCGAAGGAGAGACCGCTCGCTAGCAAAAAGGATAAGGACGAATTCAGGAAAAATAAGTTAGAGACTGAGATAGGTGAGATACAGACTTTCTTAGCCTACGAAGATGAGGATCTTCTCGGGGCATCCATAATATACAAGAGGGAAGGGACTAACGTGTTCGATTATTTGGTGTCTGAAGAGAAATTAGAACATGAATTTTCTCTAGCACTTCTGGAAAAGACGATAGAGTTCTGCAGTGAGGAAAAGATCGAGAAAATATCACTGTATCCCACCCTTTATTCTTCCGGATTTAGAGATTTTTTTAAAGAAAAGGGATTCAAGAAGAATGAGGAATATCCCGAAGCGTTATGGATGAGGAGAGAACTCAAAGACTTACCTAAGCCGAATGACTCGAATGAGGTAAAGGTGATCAGTGTTCAGGATATCGAAAAAGCAGGAGTTCTAGAAGGGCTTGTAGATGTGAACATGGATTTCACGAGATACGATAGAGAAAAGGTTGTCAGCGAACTCAAGAAAGAGAACAGGGAGAAGGACGATATCTTGTACGGTGTAGCAAAAAAAGACGGTGAAGTTGCGGGTTTTTCCAGAACGACCTTCAGAGAACTGTTAGATGGCCAGGTGATCGCTCAAAACGTAGGTCTGATCGTGAAGGAAGACCACAGGAACCAGGGTGTAGGTACAGCACTTCTTGTAGAGTCTTTCCACGAGGTAAAAGATAGAGGTTACGAAGAGGTGTTTATCTCTACACATTCAAAGAATCCGGCTAAGAGGCTGTACAAAAGATTGGCATTCGAGACTATAGAGAAACAACCTCATCTCACCATGGAGATAAATCTTTAAAACAAAAACATCGTTATATTCCTCGATGACAACCAACAAAGAACTCATCCAAAAAGCCCTTTCAGTCATAAATAAGAAGGAGTTCGAAGATTCGTCAATGGGAGGAGTCGGCAGTGCACTAGTTACAGAGGAAGGCAACATCTACACGGGGGTCTGCATCGACACGTCTTCGAGCATGGGATTCTGCGCGGAGCACAACGCCATCGGCTCCATGATAACCGCTGGGGAGTACAAGATCGATAAGATAGTGGCGGTCTGGAAGGATAAAAAGGAGGATGTTTACATCCTATCTCCGTGCGGGAGGTGCAGGGAGTTCATGTACCGGACGAACGAGGAGAATCTGGAAGCGGATGTTATACTGGCGGAGGATAAAGTTATAAAGTTGAAAGAACTGCTTCCCTACTATGACTGGTTCGAGAAGGTTGAGTGACGCTTACTCGATCACTTCGGTCTCTATCTCGTCGACATCTTTAAAATCGGGGTCGCCGGTGAACAGTATATCGCAGTTGGTCATATCCGCAGTGGCTAGATGAACTGCGTCCGCGTAGGAAAGTTCTCTCTTGTCCCTTTTGTAGTACTTATCGCGCAGATCTGCGGCGTATTTTGCTACTTCAGCGGTCACGGGTAAGATGGTCAGGTTATCGAAGGCTTCTATTGTATGGATCACTCTATCTGATAATCCGCTGTCGTATTTCCTACCGATCCTGTACTTTACTTCCATCAAAACGATAGATGAGATAACGCCTTCCTTTTTCTCAAGGATCTCGATGATCTCTTCCGCTTTTTTCCATCTCTCGTCCTTAGAAAAAAACTCTATCCAGACCCATGAATCGATGAAGAACATCTAACTCAACTTACTCCACTTTTCTTTCGAGCTCTCGATCATCTCGTCTATCTCTTTTTGTGAGAAACTGATCTCTTTTCTGAGTTCCTTCAACTCTTCCATGGGATCTTCGACTTCTGGATAGAGAACAGCTTCCTTTCCCTTGATCTCGAACAGCACTTTTTTACCAGATTCTAGTCCGAGTTTATCCCTTATGGATTTGGGTATGGTGACCTGTCCTTTTTTGGAAAGAGTAGTCTTTTCTGCCATCTTATCATCTTTACTTTTACTACTATTGTAAAGATATTTATGTATTTTCCTTACGCACTATAAATAAAGATTCTTTAAAAAATCTATATTTTCCTAAGTATATACCTGATCATGAACCGAGAAGTCAAAAAGAGGAAGGTAGATTGGGGTTCTGCCTGTTTTGGCGTCACCTAGAGAAGATCAACCTAATAATGAAGGCGCAGAAGTCGACGAGATACTTTATGGGAAGTGAAATGATATCTTCTGATCCTCTTCAATTATAATCCACCCCTTCAATTACATGGATTTCCAAGAGACATGGAACAAATAGTTGAGAAAGAAAATAAATTATCCTTTGCGGGTCGGAGCACTGCTGTTTATATGGGTAAATATGACATAAAGTTCATATTCACTTTCGATGGAGATTTTCAAAGATCGGGTTTCAAGGTTTTGCCTTCGTGATCATCGGGTCCATAGATCTGTTTGTTATATCCCCCCGACCACAATATATAAAAACCCTTTTCTAATCGCATGGCCTCGTACCCATGGCTGAAGAAATCGTTACATGCGATCACGAGATAAGACAGGAAAAAGGCAAGAGAAAACTTGTCATCAACTGCAAGGAGTGCGATGATGATTTTTCATTGAAACACTGCCTGTCCGGTATCCTACTAACACTAGAGAAGGAGTACCAGGTCGACACGATAATACTCTCGGATTATGTTGAGAGGCAGTATTCAAAGGAAGAGGTCACCCTACTCAAGAACATAGCTGACCTAATAAACCGACTCGAAAGATGGGCATCCCGATCGGAGGATAAAAAACAGTGCGGTGATTGCCCACTCCATCCTCCCGAGATGTATTCTGCACTCAGAGATTCGCTCCTCGTAGATCCGGGTTCCGCTTACTCGTCACTGCTCAAATATTCCAAGGAATTGATGAAGAAGGACGGCTGCCCAAAATGCAGAAGATCCACCAAGGAAGAGTTCACTGTTCTGAGTAAACAACTGCTCGAAGTCAGATCTAAGGTCCTGGAAGAAGCCTACGGGGTCGTGGGGTGAATATCATGGGGTACGCACAGCTTCTGAAGGATCTCCGTGATACGGACGGAGATAGGATAACGAACGGCATCCACCATATCTTAGAGAACGAACAGAATCTCAGACCGGGATTCTCATACACGTGGGTATCCCCCTCGGTACAAGATTCCGCCGAAAGCGTTGTCGAGTATCCCGTCGGAGATACCAGGATCAGGATATACCGTCTCAAAGATGAGACAGAAGACATGTATCACGTGATGCCTCCAGAGTACGAGATGCCTATAGAACATTCCAAATTGATCTATCTGGTGAAGACCTCGCTGTCGGAACAGTACCCGAGAGACATGGATCTCACGAGTCCAGAGAGGGTGAAAGATTACATCTTGGAACGGGGCAAGACACTGCTGGAAAAGACGGCCGAGGAGATGGAGATATCATTGGGTGATGACAGGGAAGAGGAATTAGAGACCATCGACCATCTGTCCGAGATACTGACCAAGTACACCGCGGGATACGGCATCGTACAGACCTTCCTCAAAGACCCGCACGTCGAAGACATCTACGTGGATGCGCCGGCGGAGGCCAACAACGTCTACATCGAACTCGGGGGTATAGATGGTGTCAGGGATAAGTGCAGGACCAACGTTTTCCTATCCCAGAGGGATATGGACTCCACGCTATCACGTTTCCGATCTGAATCTGGGAAACCGTTCTCGGAAGCTTTTCCCGTTCTGGAAACCGAACTGGAAGAATACGAAACCAGGGTCACGGCCATCGGTAACCCCCTGAGTCCCGACGGAACCGCTTTCGCTCTGAGAAGGAAAGACACGGAACCCTGGACCCTTCCAAGACTCATCAAAGTGGGCAGTTTGACACCTTTGGCCGCGGGCCTGTTATCGTTCTTGATCGACGGCCGCAGCACTATATTAGTAGCAGGGAGCAGGGGGGCCGGTAAGACCACACTACTCGGGGCACTCATGATGGAGTTCCCGAAGAGCCAGAGGATCCTCACCATCGAAGATACTAGGGAACTGCCCAGCCGGAACATGCAGGAGCTGGATTACAATATACAGAGTATGATAGTCGGCTCTTCTCTGGAAGAGGGAGGCATGACCGCCGACGACGCCCTGCGGGTATCGCTGAGATTGGGAGAGTCGTCACTTGTTCTA
>CAZFVW010000046.1:0-11369 GCA_964522285.1 uncultured Thermoplasmata archaeon
TTCTGCTTGTTTATTAATTTCTTCGCTCACACTCAGAAATATAATAAATTCACAGGAAGTCTAGCTTCCTGTTCTAATTACATTCCCTCGCCAGGCTCAAGAATGATAATGACGCCGAGAGAGGGATTCGAACCCCCGAGGTGCAGAGCACCACGAGATATCTGGTCCCTTTCGGGAACTCCAATCTCGCGCCTTACCAGGCTGAGCTATCTCGGCAATGGATTGGTGAGATCTAGAGGAATTCTATGTTCCTCGAATCTCGGCATGTTGAGTTCTTTGAACGAGACATAATGGGAAAGTATTCCCCGCATATTGGACTTAGAGTAAAGAAATCTAATATTTAATTCATTTCCATTTTTTAGGATATTTTCCCGAGGGATGAAACACCCTTGAATTATCGACCGCCATCCCGTGATCTTTCTCCACGATGTCGCTAGCATCTAACACAGATACTCCGATGGCTAAGCCTTCTCCTTTCTTTGAAAACACACTAACAGTATCGCCAGCTTCGAACTCATCCATCTTGAGTATACCCGGAACCGCTAAACCCGCACCCTCTATAACGGCTCCAGCAGCTGAATCTTTTACAGTTATCTTTGGATAAAGTTTTAACGCTTCTTCATAAGGTAACAGCATATTCCGGAACTCATCTCCTTCGTCCTTCTTCCAAAGTTCATAAGCATCTTTCACCTCCTGTAGGTGATAACTCTCTTCCTCTTCAAACCCACCGGCCTTCGTCCTGCGTAGGTCGGTCATATTACCGCCTACACCGATGCTTTTACCGATGTCTTTACAAAGTGTCCTGATATAAGTTCCAGATTCGCATTTTACTCTCAGCAGATAATCCCTGCCTTTATGATCTAAGATCTCGAGTTCATAGATCTCTCTCTTCCTTCTCTCTCTCTTAACAGATGAACGGACTGGAGGCATCTGAAAGATCTCTCCCTTGTATTCCTCAACAACATTTTTCACATCTTCATGTCTAACGTTTCCGTGAAACCTCATAGCCGCTACATATTCTTTAGAGGAAACGTGTAGTAGATCCACCACCCTAACAGAATAACCTAATCCTACAGGTAGAACTCCGGTTGCGTTAGGATCCAAAGTTCCGCTGTGACCCGTCTTGACCCCGAACAACTTTTTTACCCACGTAACATATTGATGACTCGTAGGTCCGTCGGGTTTATCTAGTATCACAAGAGATCTCTTCAAAGCGTCCTCGACCTTCCTCTCATGAGGATATTCGCCCCACTTGGACACCGTCGTATCCTGCTCTCTAATCAAGCTCATCCTTCAAACCCTCCATGATCGCTTCGACGACTTCTTCAGGAGAATTTTCTCCCGAATCGATGACCATGTCGTAGATGGTTTTATCATCCAGGTCAATGCCGTAGTATTCCATATAACGCTTCCTTTCACTTTTCTCTCTTTTTTCTACCTTTCCCCCGATCTCTGACAACGGTTCTCCTTCTCGCTCAGATATCCGTTTCACCCTGATATCTTCATCAGCATGTATCCATACCTTGAAAGCATCCTTATCGGACTCTGACAGAAGATGTCCCGTTAATCTACCTTCCATGATCTTCCCACCTTCGGCCATCTTGATCACTCTATCGTCCAATTCTCTATCTATTGTCTCGTCGCCCTCTGCTATATCTCCGAACTTCTCGAGAGATACATCTCGTTCAGAGGCCATCATTCGGAATATCTCCCCCGTAGAAACGATCTCCATACCCGTTCTCTCTGCTAAAAGGTTCGCTGTCGTAGAAGTTCCACTGCCCGGTAGACCACTGATAGTTACGATGATTTCATCATAGTCTTCTATTCTTGTGAAGACTCTCCCTCCTTGATTTTCTTCTTGAACTCGAACATGTTGAGACTCACTTTCAATAGCTGTCCCAATGGTACTGATATTAGCATGTACACACCGATCCACTGGGGGAACGGCATGAAACATCCCTCTATCAGGGGCTGAGTAAGGTCCGCGTTGAGCTGCCATGGAACAGAAAAAGCTGTATTGGGTAAACTGTCGATAAAGGTCCATATCCATCCGAATATAGATATGATCACTATCATGGTGACGGCCATGGATTTCATCTGTGGTTTCATGGTCTTCATAGACATCTTAGAGACTTCAGGCTGCATCTTCTCCAGTTTCTTGACCTTAGTGGTCTGGTTAGCCATCTTGGCTTCTCTTAACTCCTTCTGGAATTCGGATGTCTTTTTCTGGATCTCCGCCATCTCAACCCAATCCATGAACATATCTCTAACGACGGTTGAGAACGATATCATCATCACCCCTGCACATATCAAGGTCAAAACGGGATATTTGCCGCTAAAACCGATCAATGGGTAGAGAACTGTTCCCAATATACCTCCAAGTGTGAACCTCAAATCAGGGTCGAAGATGACCATTATGGCTATGACGCCTAGGAAGATATAGATAAATCTCCTCCAACTGAACATTGGTTTCGTAGGCCCTGAAGGAGCCTCTTCTTCCACTTCCTCTATCTCTTCTTCTATATCTTCATCGGTCAAGTGTTTCTACCTCTATGAGTTTGAATATATCGATATCTTCGATCTCATTGGCTGCCGAAGAAATCTCTCAGTACTGGGTGCATCTCCATCATCTGTTCTTTTCCGATCTGTTCATACAATTGAGTCAGGATACTCACGGCCAAGAACAGGCTGGTCCCGCTGGTATTACCAACCGTCCCGAGCATGTTTGCTATAGCTGCTAGGGCACCGATGAAGAAACCGCTGAAATTCGTGATCGTCGGAATATATCTTTCTAACACCTTCCTGAGAACACGTGGATCTCTTCTGAAGCCAGGTATCTGCATACCACTGCTCTGGATCTGCTCTGCTACGGATTTTGCATCCATGTTGGTAGTCTTGATCCAGAAATTAGCGAACAATACAGCGAAGACAGTCATGAAAACAAAATGGCAAATCACATGAACTATTATCTGTAACTTACTGTAAGTAAAAGATACACCTTCGGGACTTAACGCACCTGCGTACCTTTCAGAAATAAGTGGTAGCAACCACTCCTGAAGTCCCTGCACCCTGGAGATGTACCACGCACCTCCTGCGATCGGCTCCGTGCTGCCGGGTTGATACATACCTATCCACCATTTATGGCCCAGAAGCGGAAAACTCTGGAAAGTAGGGTTAGTATAGAACAACATGGCGAATAGATTAATATTCGCTAATAAAGCCGAAACCAATATCACTGGTAGTACAGAAGAATAGATCAACTTTAGTGGATATCTTCCTCTAGCCCCTCTAGCTCTGCCGTGTGAAAGCGGAAGTTCTATTCTAGAAGACTGTACATAGGCTACAATCAGAAAAATCACGATAGTGGTTACTAGTGCGATAAGGGGGTTGGGATTTTGAAGTAGGATCGCTTCAACGCCTCCAGAAGAGAGTTGTTGAGCTGAATTATGCTGGATCAGATAGATCGTTTTCGGTATAGAACCTACGGGGATATTATTTGTTGCATTAGGAGCCGGGACCCAGTTGAAGGTTCCGGTAAATATCGCTTGGGCAACACCTGCAACGATGAAAAGACTGATACCACTGCCGATACCCCATTTGGATATCACTTCATCCATCAAAAATATGAGATAACCGCCTATGGCGATCTGTGTAACTATCAATATCCGGGCTAAAAGCAAACCGTGTCCAGCTATGAATCCACCGAGTATATCGATGAACGCTCCGCCAGGTTCAAGATATCCGAAGGCCTGTGGAACGGCCTGGACGAATATCATCACGATAACTAAGAATTTCTGAGTGTTCTGATAAAGGGCTTTATCTTTTTCATTATCCCTGATATCCAAGTTTATTATCTCTGCTCCCTGGAAAAGCTGCATCATTATAGAAGCGTTTACTATAGGAGATATACCGAGATGGACTATAGAACCTGAAGACCCTGCAAATATCGCTCTGAATTGAGCAAAAAGGTCCATAGTTTTTTCTGCATCAAGACCGTAAACAGTGACGTTCGTCATCACGAAGTAAACGACCAAGATCAGTGCGGTCCACATTATCTTTCTTTTAAAATGTACATGCCCCTCTGGTTTCTTGACCGCTGGCATACGATCTACCAGGGGTTTCAATTTGTACAGCAGACTCTTTTTCTCTTCAGCCATCTCAAATTCTCTCCTGTTCTATCGATTACTACTCTTCTTCTGTAATGACTTCTCCCCCAGCGGACTCGACCTTACTCACTGCCTTGTCGCTCGAGGAATCAATTTTGATCTTCATCTGTTTGCGAGGTTTACCTTTCGCCAACAATTTATCATAACCCGCTTCGGAGAGGTCTACCTCGTAAAGAGAACCATCTTTAGAAGCGAATCCGTTCTCTATGAACGATTCAAGGTGTTCTTCCACCTGGAATATATTTATCACTTCTGCTTCTTCGACCAATTTCTGAGGACGAGAGAATCCCGTGGGTCCGAAGTAATTTGGATCTTCCTTTGCCAATTTAGTCCACTTGTGTTTGTTCAGTCCAGCGTTACCTCTGCCTCCACGTTCACCTGCGCCCCTACCGTTCTTCGTACCTCTTCCGTGTCGCCTTGACCCTCTGAATTTCTTCTTTCTTTTCTTGCCCATCATATCACTCGTCCTTTATTTCTGGTCCTAACATCTTTGATAAAAGCGAGTTTATCTCTTTGCCACGATACCCCAAAGAGCCACCAGTATTATAAGGTTTTTTCACTCCTTTATAACCGCCTCTTGGAGGATGCAGTCTGAAGAGATTCTTCAATCCGTCTATATCTGATATCTCGGCTTCACCGTTTACGACGGCTTCAGCGAAGTCTGAAACTGAATCGTAGTCGGATCTTTCTGATATCAATTCATCTGTCAAGCTACCGTCTATGGAAGCCCTGTGTTTCAGCATATTCTCTAATGTCTCACTATTCAGTTCTCCCCAAGTTACGATATCTTTCACCTTCTTTAAGATAGGTATTATCTGTTCTTCGTTTGTTAGAACTTTACAGTGGTTTACCTTTCTTAGACCAGTATGATTAAGAACTCTTTCCGTGGTGCCATGCTTCTTCCTAGGACTCCTTATCCTCAGTACTGCGTATGTCATTTACTACCCTCCTTTTTCTTTGATTTTTTCACAGTACCTTCTATTATACCGAGTTCTTGAGCCATGTCACGTCTTACACGCATCTCTGCTACTACTTCTAACGCATTGAATGTCGCCTGAGCGTAGTTGATGGTCGTACGAGTATGACCTTTAGAGAACGCCCATACATCCTCGATACCGGCTGATTTCAGTATGGATTTCGCAGTGTCTCCAGCAGCTAGACCTATACCGCTCGGTGCTGGTTTTAAAGTGATCGAAACGGAACCCGCTTTACCCGTGACTTCGAATGGTACCGTGTGTGGTTCTCCACATCCGCATTCCCAAGACCCGCATCCTCTGCGTATCCTGATCATGTTCAATTTTGCGTTATCTATGGCTTTTCTTATGGTAGGGCCTACTTCCCCACCCTTGCATGTACCGAGTCCGACAAATCCATCTCGGTTTCCTACAACTGTAGTGACTGTGAATTTAACTCTACGTCCAGAATCGGTCATCCTCTGGACCATGTTTACATCTAGAACATCGTCAAAAATGTTTGAGAATAAAGCATCGACTATCTCGGATTCTCTCAAAGGCAGCCTGGTTTCCAAGGCCTCGTCCATATTGGTAACTTCGCCTCGTTTTACCATCCTACCCAATCTTGTTTTAGGTTCCCAACCGCGCATCATAATTCCTCCATTTTGTTCTTAACTTCTTCGAATTGTTTAACGATCTCGTCTCCGATATGCGCTCCTTTAGCCCTATCTTCCTCGGGAAGGATGTTCGGATCGTGAGGTATATCTAATCCCGCATCGACAAGACCGTTCAGAGCTGAAAAGCATCTGCTTCCTTTATGTGGTTCATTTAAACCTATATCTAGGACAGCTTCGTCAACTCCTTCTTTCAGCGCTTTTTTACCGGCCAGATAACCGACAAGATATGCACTAGGTATGTTCCTACCATGCCCTGTCCATCCATATTCTTCTAGATGGTTGCTGTTGGCCTCCGTGATAACTTCGTCACCAACGGGGTCGAAATCTATTATCTGTACATTTACTGATCTGTTGGTAAGTCTGACTACGGCTCTGGCTTTTCCTGATTTTAGAAGAGCCAACCTCTGCCTGTAATCCGTCCTACCTTCGATCCTTCGTTTCAATTTCATCCTGTATCTTGGTCCTTCTCCCATGTTATCAGTTCTCCGGTGATTCGTAATCTTCATCGATTATTCCTTCCATCTTCAGGTGAAGTAGGAGATCAGACTTGTCCTTGAATGTGCCGCCTTTAGCCTTGTTGTAAAATTCTCTGTAAGCGGACTTATCCATGTGACCCTCGTCTCTCAGATGCTTCAGCTCTCTCCTTATAGAACGGATCCTCTTGATCCAGTCCTGTTTGGAAGGCTGCCTAGCACCTTTCTTACCTTTCCGCTTTCCGTATCCGCTTCTCCGGCCTTTCCTCTTCTGCTTCTTGACGTACCTGTTCCTACCTTTGGAATTGCCTTTGACCGGCTTCTTCTTGATGACATCATTGCTGATCAATGTCTCTATCTCTTCTCTAGTGATTGCCTCTACCACTTCGTCCAGCATGGTGTCGTCTATCCACACTCTATTTTTGCCGCACTTGAGTACATCGGCTGCCAATCTTTTCTGATATTTTACATCCATGATAGTCACCTTATGATTTGTTAAGTACTCTCAATTCCATATCTTCTGCCTTCTGTTCGATATCTATCCGCTTTCGCATCCCGACGCTGTGGGCTATCATTACGGCCTGCTTTTCAGGATCCAAACCTTCAAGATCATCTACGTTGTGAACAAGAACTTCTTCGAATCCAGAAGGATGTAATCCTCTCACTTCCGATGGTGATCTAAAACCTATCGAAGCTTTGGGGGGTCTGTATTTCCAGTTCTGTCTCGCCTTGGAATGTGTTCCTCTCGGTCTTCTCCAAGTATCCTTGTCCAACTTTTTATATCGGAACCACTCCTGTCTAGAAAAATTCGGTTTCTTCTCCTTCAATTTCTTTCTCTTTCTGAGGAGCTTTTTGGTTTCCTCATCCAAGGAGGGTTTCTTCTTTACGTGATATCCTTCATCTTCTTTATCTGCCATCATAACCACCTACTTCTCTAGATCGGAGTTCCATCCTTCTCTATCAAATATATTCCGTCCTGGAATACCCTAGGATCCGTGTTTTTTATCCTCGTAATCATCTCTATATTGGCTGCACTCTGCGCAACGTCTTCCCTATTCGGTCCAGTGACGGTTACCTCATCGCTCTGAATGTTAGCTTTTGTCTCTCCGATCAATCTAGCTTTACGGGGTTTTTTCTCACCAATGAAATTTTCTATAACTACTTCATCCCCTTCAGCCCTCACCTTCACCGGAAAGTGAGAGTAGAGGATCTTTAACTTGTATTCAAAATCTTCCTGCACTCCGTCTACCATATTTCTCACATGAGATGCATATGTACCAAGTAGTGCTTTTTCTCTTTTGGTGGGGTTCTCCACGGACATTATTACCTCTTCATCTTTTATATCGATCTTAACTCTGATATCTTCTAATTTCTTCACGTTCTTACCGTTCTCTCCAGATACAGTGATCTCATCACCGCTGCGTTCGACTGTTACCCCTGAAGGGATCTCGATATTTTCTTCCATCTTTGCTGCCATCGGCATTCTTAACACCTCTTAGTAGACACAGGCGATCAATTTGCCCCCGATGCCCTTCTCTTTAGCCTCTTGATGGGACATTATCCCATGATTCGTAGTCATTATCAGTACTCCAAAACCCTGTGCGGGCAGGTATCTTGATTCATAACCTTCGATCTCACCACTCTTGACGGACCAACGGGGTTTGATAACCTGGCATCTGTTGATGTTCCCAACAAGAGATACATCATAAACTCCGCCTTTACCGTTCTCCATGAATTCGAATCTCTCCAGATACCCATTTTCCTGCATCACTCTTAGGACTCTACCTATGAGTTTTGAGGCAGGTCTGATCTCACAATCCAGCTTTCCGCTGTGTTCCGCGTTATTTATCGTCGACAGGGCGTCGTTTAATGGATCATATTTCATAACTTAACACCTCACGAATATTTCTCAAATCCCAAATCCTCTGCGATCTCTCTAAAACACTGTCTGCAGATATGGAGTCCGTATCTGCGGATGATTCCTCTCTTTCTTCCGCATCTTCTGCACCCCTCTTTTCTTCCAAAATCTTTGTCTGGTTTCATTCCAATACCTCCACGCCGAATGCTTTCTCAACAAAATCTATTCCTTCTTCTTTAGTCAATCTGTGCTTATCCGGGATCCTCTTCGGTTGTTTTGCTCTTCTCTTGACTCTCTCACCTTTTCGTGCAAGTTCTACTGATATATCCATGCCGAAGATCCCGATATTTGGATTGTAACTCATATCTTTGAAATCTGTGTAATCGGATATTCCGAAAGAGAAATTACCGTATTCGTCGAAACTGTCCTCCCAGATCATGTTCTCCTTGACCCAGAAGGCTTCCTTCAAGAACTGGTACGCTTTAGTTTTCCTTAGCGTAACTTTTGAACCTATAGGTTCTCCTTCTCTTACTTCTAGATCCGCATTGGTACTTTTAGAGATGGTATCGATAGGTTCCTGTCCCGTGACCATCTTCAAGACTTTTCTAGCTTTCCTTAATTCTTCGCCACCTCTACCTACACCGATATTCACCACACATTTCACGATACGTGGATTTCTCATGGGATTCTTTTCACTCATACTATTCCCACCTCAGGTATATTGATGACGGGTTTGTCTTCTCCTATCACGAAAGCGTATTTCTCAACCGTCGAGATACCTTCCTCGAAATGAACCAAGTTAGGTTGCGATCCTCTAAGGACTTCATAATTTTTAATGACTCCTATCTCCCCGATGTGTTTACCACCTGTGATGAGGGCCATACTGCCTTTTTTGAACTTATAGGATTCGATTATCTTCTGTTCAGGTATGCTCAATTTAAGTACTTCTTTGGTACGATATTTGTTCGGGTCATCTATCGAAATATTTCTACCATCATGAAGATTATACTGCGTGAGACCTTCCTTTAGGGTCTTCTTGTCGATAATTTTACAGAGTTTCCAACCTTCCTGCTTTTCTTCGACAGGGGAGAGGTGGATGTTGCCATGCTGGTTGAACATCAATCTATAGTGCTCCCTTAAACCAGGGAAAGATATGACGTCCATAAGTCCCACTGGGAGGTCTTTACTTTTGACTTGCCTGCCATCTATAAGGACTTTACCTTCTGCTATTATCCTTTTAGTTTCTCTCTCGTTATCAGCATATCCCAAGATATCTCTGATTATCACTATCAGAGGGACGCTTCTCTCGTGTGGGTGCGGGCCTGGTATCGCCTTAGGCGCCCAGTATTCTGTTTTTGTAGGAACACCCCATTTTTCTGTCGGTGCATCGTATCTTTTATTATGTCTTTTCATGTTTAGCCCTCCTTACTCAAATTTTCTAGTTTTTCTTTTCTCCATGGATCCGAAAGATCCAGTTTTGTGATCCTTAAGTTGGAAGGGTGTATTCCGAAGGGTTCTTTGGACTCGTCGGCTTTCTGAACGGTCACGTTCTCTACGTATATCTTCATGTTCCTCCTGTCCACACTTGCTACTTTATCTATGTGACCTTTGAATGATCCTCTCATAACTTCGACTTCATCGCCTTCTTTGACGGGAATACTCCTTGTACCGTATCGATCTCTCAACTCATCTGAGAGTGCTGAAGACATGATCTTTCTCTTCTTGTGATGAGGTGCGTTGTGATGTTCTTTCCTTTGTTTTCTTCTCTTTCTGCTCATATCAAACCACCTACAATATCATCGATGCTGTTGCTCCCACTCTAGGCCATCTCTCAGCTGCTTCTCTCGCTACTGGTCCTTTGATTTCAGATCCTTTGGTATCGCCGTTTTCCTGTGTCAGGACAACCGCATTATCTTCGAACTCGACCATGGTCCCGTCAGACCTTCGGAAAGGTCTTTTCTGCCTTACTATCACCGCTTGAGTTAACTCTCTTTTCATCTCAGGAGTTCCTTTAACAACTGAAACTACGAGTTGATCACCAACTCCTGCCCGCGGATACCTACGGTGAACTCCGTGATAATTTATAACAGCTACAACGCGAACCACTTTAGCACCGGTATTATCGATACAAAGCATCTCGCTTCCCACCTGAAGACCTTTTGTCTGCCTTCCGGCTATCCCTCTCATTTCTTTTCACCCTTTTCGATAACAACGAAGGAAACGCTCTTACTGATGGGTCTGCATTCCATTATCTTGACGTTGTCCCCTTCATCTACATCCATACAAGCGGGGAGGTGCGCCGGATAATGATTCCTTCTTTTTTCGTATCTTTCGTACTTTGGAACGTAATTGAAATAATCTTTTCTGACCAAGATCGACTTGTCCATATCCACTGATTCAACTATTCCTTTCAGAACCTGACCTCTAACGGACAAGCTCCCGTGGAAAGGACAGTTCTTGTCATCACACGTTTTCTCGGGTGTCTTTACGTCCACACCTATATCTATCTCTTCAGCCATTCTATCATCAACCTTAACAATTCAACTTAATCTTTTTATTCTCTCATGAGGGCGATGTGCCAACTTGTTCCCCTTCAATAGAGCATCATAATTGTTTATCTGGACCTTGAAAGTAGCGTATTTTTTCGGGATCTGTTTTATATCTCCGTTATCTATGCTTATCGTTTTCTTGGTTTCATCTACTACTTTTCCTTCTATCCCGATATATCCTTCGTGAGGTGCATCTACCACCTCGACGCGGGTTCCTATCATTTCATGGGCATACATACTTCCGGTCCTATCTCTCATATTATCTTGTCTCCACCGGGAAACCTTTGGATTCCAGGTATTCTTTCACTTTTGAGATATGGTCGCCTTGCAGTTCTATCATACCGTTCTTCGTAGTACCACCGGCTGCACACTTACCTTTCAATTCACTAGCGAGTTCGTTTATGTCGATATCGCTCTCGTCTATACCATCTATGATGGTCACTTTCTTTCCATATCTCCTTGTATCGAGATACAGCCTGATCTCTTGTTGTTCTCTGGCTATATCTTCACATATACAGATTTCCTTGGGCAATCCACACGTTGGACATACTTCTTCTGGCATCAATTTCCTCCTTTGGTTTGTTCTTTTGATTCGTTCATAACAGTCAAAATCCTAGCAATATTCCTTTTTATAGCACGCATTCTTCCAGGGCTCTCTGGAGCACCACCCATTGCGGCCTGACCCTTTTCATG
>CAZFVW010000047.1:0-11306 GCA_964522285.1 uncultured Thermoplasmata archaeon
TGATGTAGACATGAACGTGGTGATGGACTCGGATGGAAATTACATAGAGATACAGGCTAGTGGAGAGGAAGCTATATTCACAAGAGAACAACATGACAAGATGTTGGACATGGCTAAAAAAGGTATCGAAGAACTTTTTGAGATACAAAAAGGTGCCTTAAAAAAGATTTGATTTAAATATCGTCGTGCTGTTAGTTCATAAGATTTGCTTATGGATAACAAAAGCGTAGTGGAGGAAGATGTGCTTCTTTAGCATGGTTTCAGGGTTGTTGATCTCGGTATTAACAGGTATTGCCATCTATAGGGTTGAGTTTAAGGATGAGACGCATGTCATACCGTTTATAGCACTCATTTGGTTTGTCACCTTCATATTGACTTATATTCTAAATGTTATAATCCCCTTTGTAGCTGGATTGACACTTCTATTTTTCGTACTTCCAGAGGTAAGAGCTGGAGAAGGCAGATATGAAACCGCTGGTGGTAGCGGAAAAACGGTCTTCGCAGGCGCACTACATACGTTGGACTACGGTGAGGAAGCTAAAGAAAGACAAACTTTCGTGAGTAAAAGTGGGTTGATATTGATAGCAGCCATAGTGATAATGAGCAACGCCGTTATAGGCTATCTTATCTGAAAAAATTCAAACAGCTTCTTTTACTCGGACCACTTCACCTTCTTTCTCGATATAAGTCTCCAACTTTATGTAGATCTCTTCAGTACATAGCGTGTTAGAATCCCCTATGACTATGAGTTTTCTCTTCGCCCTAGTCAAGCTCACGTTCAAGCGTCTCAGATCTTTTAAAAAACCGATATCGCCTTCTATATTACTCCTCGTTAGAGATAATATTATCACTTCCTTCTCCCGTCCCTGAAAACCGTCCACAGTATCTACTTCAATATCTTCATCATCTATTTTCTTTCTTATCAAATCTTTCTGGTCGTTGTAAGGTGTTATGATGCCGATATTCCTGGGGTCTACACCGATCTCTATCAATTTATCGGTCAACCTTTCAGCAAGAACCGCTTCACCTAGATTCTCCTTAGAGGATGATCCGTATCTATCTCGTTCAGGCATCTCTCCGGCGGTATCGATCAATACTATCGGTTCACGGACATCCAATATATTCCGATATTTTCCATCTGGTTTTTCTACTTTTAGATCTTTCAGGGTATGATCTTTGACCGTTTCGGACGCTTTTATCTGGCCCTCATAAAATTCTTCATCTGAGAATTTCATTATCTTCTGGTGCATCCTGTATTGGGTCTTTAATAGGGTTTTTATCTCGCTTCCATAGAGTGCTACTAATCTCTCAAATAACGTGTCCGATAGTCCATCTTGCTCTGCTTCTCTGTTTAATATAGTCGGGGGTAACTGCTTATGGTCTCCGGCCATGATGACCTTCCCAGCCTTTATCAACGGGATGAGACATGAAGGTTCTGTGGCCTGTGTAGCTTCATCGATAACGCAGAGATCGAAATCTCTATCTTCTAAGACTTGGCTAGCTGATGTGGAGTTGGTACTGCAAACAACATCAGCATCATCCAAGATCTCTTCAACGGCTTTATCCTCTAGATGCTCGATCTTCTCGAATAATTCATCCACTTCTTCCTGGATCTCGAGACTTTTAGCCATCTCTTTTATCTTATCTGGTGGGACACCTCTCGAACCTCTTCTTTTCTCGGCTAGACTCTTTATGGCTTCGTTGCTGAGTCCTCTTCTCCACCTGCCGCTTGGGAAAGTGTAATTCTCCTGTTCATCTTTCAGATCATAAACTCTTTCCCTCAACTCTTGAGATCTCTTAAAGGTTGAATTTTCTTCTAGGAGATAATCTAATGTGTATTCTCTTAACAATGAGGTTACTCTCGCAGGATGACCCACCCTAACCACATCTTTTCCCCGCAGAACCAGATCCTCGACAATATTGTCCACTGCTGTATTCGAATCCGCACACGCCAGTACTTCGTCACCTTTAGCTATGGCCTGTTCGATCACTTCGATACAGGTTATGGTTTTGCCGGTTCCTGGCGGTCCGTGTATAAGATGTAGATGATCGGACTCCATGGATCGCTCAACAGCTCTCTTCTGGCTGTTGTTCAAATCACAGTTGAAAAAGCGGACATCTTCATACTCACCGATACTTTGATGATCTAGCTTTTGCTTAGATAATATTTGGTCTATCAACTTACGTTTCTTTCCTTCCAGATCATCTATCCTTTCGATAGCATCCAGCATCCTCTGGTATGTGATATCATTTACGTAAAGGTCGACCCTGACCCTATCGAATATCCACCTGGGTAGTCTATCGTCGAATGCAGCTGTTAAAGAATAATTCGTCTTCTCAGTTACTGTTCCAGAAGGGTTATCATCCGAGAGAGGCTGATCTTTACTTACCCTGACGAGGTCTCCCACACTGATCTCGGTTTCTGGTATGCCTTTCTTTTTAACGAACTTTACGAGGGTTTTACCTCCCAACCCCGTTCCTTCATCTCTAGCTCTTACATCTAATAAGGCTCTCCCCTTCTTCTGCCTCTCGATACCACTTAGTCTCTTGATCTCCTCTTCATGTCGTTTCATCTCCTCCTCTCTCTCTAACTGAACTAGATTTCTGAAATGTTCTTTATACTCGCGGATATCAAATTCTACCAATTCCAAGTTCGTGAAATCGCCGGGTTGGACTATCACTGAATCATCTCTTCGTGACATCGTTTCTAAACCTAATAAAAGCTATACTTAAAAGTGATGGAAATCGAAAGTGAGGGATACTGATTCTTTCACTTCGTGATAATGGGGCGAGTGAGAAAAAATTTACCCGCTCTCGATACGTGGTGCGAGTAAGAATCTCACATGACCGTTCCCTTCAGCGAACTCGAATTCTAATTTGATCGGATAATCTCGGCCGAGTTCTATAGTGATAGGTGTGTTCGCTCCAACACATTTGACCATATTGGAGAAATAATCAAGGGCAAAGAGAGAACGTACTTCTTCTTGTGCCTCTATCTCGTTTATATGGTCTTTTGTCAGAGAAAGCCGGACCATATCTTCATCCTCTTCTGAGAATATCTCGAAGCCGTCGGGTCCTGCGGTGATAGCTATGTGATCGGATATGTTTTGAGAAGCTTTAACACCTTTAAGGAGATGTTTTCCATCCAACTTCAAGCTGATCGGTAGGTCCAATTGTGGTACGTTCGGATCGGTCATACCGGCAGTATCCAAAAGTGGCATCATCTGAGTGATATTATCCACTTGCATGACTAACTTATTTTTATCTTCTAGATGTTCTAACTTGATGATCTCTCCCGTTCCAGATAGTTTCAAAAATTGATCGATCTTATTGAGATTGATACCCAATTCGGCTTCATCTGCTTCAAAGTTTTCGAAAGCTTCCTTGCCGAGATTGAGGTCCACCATGGCTACGTGGGCCGGGTCTACGGCTTTGAGATTCAATCCATCAGAACTAAGGTTGAGCTTAACTTCATCCACGATCGTTTCAACTATATCCACGAGGTCTTTTAACATTTCAGATTTGATTTCAGCGTTTAACATAATTAGTCCCCTTGAGGAAAAAAGGTTAGTTCATATTGAAATATAAGGATTATGGTCGAAAAGGGTATTTTATTCAATTAGTAATTAAATATACCTCCTTCTCTATTCTTATCTTCTCCGACATAATTTTCACCCCAGAATTTCTCTATATCATTGTGTATTCGCCTGAGCCTATGCAGTTTGATGAAGCTACTGGTTACTCGATCGCCTTCTATTGTTTCCACGCCAAGACTGTACATTTTTCTATCATAAAAGGGTCTAATGTAAGAAGGAACTTTCCACTTGGCTTTGTAGATCTCTGATATCTCGTGTTTTGAAAATTTTATCATCTTATTCCCTTTTGAAAAAATGATATGGTTGTTGTATAATTTGGTCGGTTTCCTGAAAAATATATGCTTGAAAATGAGTGAGTAGTAAATATATAGTATTAGTAAAAGGATGAAAGTTCCTATGATCATTATAACCTTATATAGTAAAGAGGGAAATCCAAAAACCAATAGTATAAACATCAAAGCAAAATAATAAATTACTAGACGTATTATCACAACCACACTGTCTATCTTTTCCCTCTTATCTTTTCTGTTACTCACTCCAGAATATATTAGCTTAGGATACTCTTCTACATCCTTCACAGTCTTTTCTTCTCTATAAGGAGTTTTGTAAACATAGTACCAAAAGGAAAATCCAATCAAGAGGGAAGCAAAATAAAATGTCAGCGGAAAGATCCACATCCCTGTTAAAAATCCTTCAGGGTCTATCATATATTGTATAGGGAATATTATCAGAAGCACTAGAAATGTGATGATGATTTCTAGTTTTTTATCCTCATTTAGAGACATTTCATTCAGCTAATTCATATGATAGATAGAAGAATAATAAAATTTTTTATCATTATCAATAAGATAGAATTGATATCATCAAAATTTTATATCTCCTTTAAGTTAAGGTAAATATGGAAAAACTAAAGGGCTTAGACCTCGAGGGAAAGAAAGTGCTCGATGCGGGCACCGGCGCATGTAACATGACCAAGTATCTCGAGGACTGGGGTGCAGATGTTGTATCTATAGATTACAGGCATGATTGGCAAGACGGGTGCCGAGAGAGCACAAAAAAAGCTCAGTTCATAACGGGAGACTTGAGCGACTTGAATTTCTTGAAAGATGGAACCTTCGATTACGTGGTCTGTAACTTCGTCGTCAGCGCTCTATCAGAAACAAAAAATCTCATCCTTTCATCCGTATTCCGAGAGATGTTCAGAGTACTGACGAAAGAGAGCATGTTGATCATAATCGACTACTACCCCTTCGATGAAGAACTCTGCCCAGGACCGTGCCACGAGGAACACACGGAATTGTGGAGACTGGAGAATGCTATCGCAGAGCTTCTAGGACGAGGCCACCTTGAAGAGTTACCTCCTGAAGTTCTAGGAGAGGAATTACGCTCGATCGGGTTCACCGATACAGATCATTCGATATTACTGGAAAAGGTACCTTGGCCAGACGACTTATTGAAAGAACACGAGGAAGGCATCAGAGAAGATATAGGTAAGCTTGATGAGGGGTATTTGAAGGACGCTCTATCTAAAAAATTGGAAAGTATAATGGACAGGACTAAAGGAAAGAAGATAGAATCGGGCTCGATCTATGAACTCAGGGCTGAGAAATGACCTATTCCCTCAATTCACCGAAGGTCGTTATCCTTTCTGCTAGTGCATTATGTTTGTGAATAGATTCTTCACTCTCACTCTTTACAGAGACATGAGTTGAATCAGGAAAATCTTTGTACCGCTCTAACAGCTTTGCTAAGATATCTCGAACTACATCTTCAACGAATTTCGGGTTCTCGTGGGCGTTGATCACTACTTTTGCTTCATCCTTTCTTTTCAATATCTCGTAAGTTGGAGATGAAAGCGATGATTCGATAAGGTTTATCAGATCGTTCACTTCGATATCCTTGCCCTCTGGAACTTCTATCATCACTGTGCTTTTATTCCTCTGATTGTGAGTTATGAACGGTATCTCCTTTATATATTCAGCTATCTCCGGGTTCTTTTCTGAATAATCCTTCCTGACGCTTTCCATAGCACATGGGCAGGCGTTCATCCCCACGACGGTCACACCTATGTATTTCCTCACTTCTCCATCTTTATAAGCTTCTGTTTTACCCCTTATCTTAAAGTTCTCCAAAGTGGATCTATTCTCGGGAGACTTTTTTTCTAGAAAGTAATCCGCACTTATATCAACTTCCGAGTAAGAAGCGTATTCATGCCTTTCAAGGAGCATCTCGCACATCTTGGAAGTTAGGTTTTCAAGACTCGACACGGGCTGCCTTACACTATTATCGACGACCTCTCCGGTAACTTCTACGTTCCTCGACATGTGTGATCCCTTCATGTGAGATGGGAGATCGACATAAACATCGATCTTAGCATTGAGGGTCACATCACCCCAGGGTCTTTTGACCACTATTGGTTTTTTTACACCCGTTACTCCCACCCTGGTTAACTTGAATCTTTGTTCCGCCATATGACTCTGGACATCATCTAAAGGTTTCATGATAAATCTCTATTAAAAATGAAGAGTATTAAACACTTTGGTTTCTAAAACAAACAATTATGACCGGTTTCATGACTTCTTCTCTTTGTACTTTTTTATGAGGTCTATGCTTTCTCCTAGATCTTCATTATGAAGTGCTAATCTTGCCTCCCTGATCAAAGGACGTAATTTCGAAACATCCTTTCCTGAAACCTCCATCTTCCTCAGATCTTTAGTAGCTTTGCTGATAACCTTATTTAAACTCTCTTTCATTGGATCGATAACCACGTCCATTGATCTCTGTGCATATTCCATGGCCGAATCCCAATCACCCACTTCGAGTTCATCTTTACTCTCTATTAAAAGGTCTTGCATCTTCTCCGTGTTGATATCGAACTCCTCGGCCCAGTATACCATCCTCTCTACGGTTTTGATCATATCTTTTGACTTCGATATCTTCTTATCTACGTCGACTCCTTTCTCGACCTTCCTTACCTCGCTGATCCCTTCGTCTTCCATCATATCTTCCAACGATCTTATCTTACCAACTAGTTCTTCGATATCTTTCTTTCGCCTTGATGGCTCTTCTTTTACCTTTTCTTCCTTTTCCACTTCTTCCTCTTCGGGTTCTACAATCTCTTCCTGTTCTTCTTCGGGTTCAACAATCTCTTCCCCTTCATCTTCTTCGGGTTCTACAATCTCTTCATCTTCTCCAGGTTCTACAATCTCTTCCTGTTCATCCGCTTCCTCTGCCCCTTCTTCACTCCCTTGTTCTTCTCCCTCGTCCCATATCAATTCAAGACCACAATTTGGACAGGATTTCATGCCCTCTTTGATCTCCGCACCACAATCCGGGCAGATGTATATTTCTTCTACCAATCTAACACCTTTATTGATATACTGCTATGTTATTATAAAAAATTAATCCAACGTGAGATAGGTGTCCGTGATAAGATATCAAAAATGTTAATTATAATGATGCCAATTTCTTTGATTACCATGGAGGAAAGAGCAGGTCGTAAGATAAAAAAGAAGATCAACCTAATCGGAGACCCGAGCGTGGGAAAGACTTCACTTATCCTGCGTTATGTAAAGAATGTGTTCGGGGATGATTACCTTAAGACCATCGGTACGAACATCTACACGAAAGACATCCAATTCAGCGAGGGTAACATCAAACTGATAGTCCAGGATATAATGGGAGAGACTAAATTTGACCTGGTACAAGAAAGAGCTTTCATCGGGTCCACGGGTGCGATAGCTGTAGTCGATGTTTTACGCAAAGATACACTGGATAGTATCATATACAATTGGATACCCAGGTATTACAAATTAACCAGTGAAGAAAATCCCGTGGTCTTAGCAGTGAATAAATTCGACCTTGAAGACAAAGATATAACTCCTGAGGAACTCGAGAGTGCCTACCACCTGTTCGATGCCACCGTTTACACCTCGGCGAAAACAGGTCGGAACGTTGAATATCTCTTCAAGAACATCGCTTCTAGAGTAGCCTACAACCTGCAGATATCTTTGAATGATGCTGAAGACATAATTGATTCTAAAGAGATAGACACACCCTTCGAACTTCTAGATGCGTTATTCATGTGCTCTTCACTCTCCAATAAGATGACCTACAAGGAACGAGATGATATCCTACAACAGAGTGGTATCAACAAATACGATCTCAACGAAGATTTTAATCCGATCGATGAAGATGAGGCTACCACATTCGGTAGGAAACTGATCGAATGGTGTGAAGAGAACGGGGATAAGAACACTGCGAAAATATCTAAGAAAGCCCTAAATAAGTACTGGAAGTAAGAAAGAATACTTTTTTCTTGATGGCGTTATTATTGATAACGGTGGGAAAGTTATTTATAACTTGTTAACGAAGTTTATAGTAGTCAGGTGGTGCTAATGCACGGGGAGATTACCAATAGGCCTGGAGCGGTTTCAGTACTGCTCTCTATTTTAATCGTAGTTGGTCTTATAGGTGTAGCCATACCGACTGCATCTGCATCACTACATGAAGAAGAAAATATAACATCATTATCTGATTCAGGGTGGGCTGGTTTTGGCAGCGATGAAAAGAACACACATCGAAGCCCTTATGATACATCTCATGTGAACGGCACCGTAAAATGGGAATTCGATATGTCTAACTGGGTATGGTCTTCCGCAGCGATCTCCGAAGATGGTACACTGTATATAGGTTCTACTAACGGTAATATCTATGCACTGAATTCCTCCAATGGCGATATGTTATGGTCATTCCAAACAGGAGATGGCATAATCTCTTCACCGGCTATCGACCAGGACGGGAATATTTACGTGGGTTCTAAAGACTCATACTTATATTCTCTCTTTCCCAATGGGACTCTACGGTGGAAATACCAAACTGGAGGAGATATCTATTCATCCCCGGCTATAAGCCAAACGGGTAATGTATACATTGGTTCTGATGATTCCTTCTTTTACGCGGTTAGCCAAGACGGAGAACTCATGTGGAAATACGAAGCTAATTCTTGGTTCTGGTCTTCACCTGCGATAGCAGATGACGGGAGTGTTTATGTTGGATCAGGAGATAACAACATCTATGCCTTCCAATCTAATGGAACCCTAAAATGGAGTTTTTCCACCGATAATTTTGTTTATTCTTCACCCTCCATCGGTCCAGATAACAATATCTACACGGGTTCTTACGATGGGAAATTATACAAGATAGACCCAGAAGGCAGCGAGATCTGGAGTTACAACACGGGTGATGATATCGAGTCTTCACCATCAATCGATGAAGCAGGAAATGTCTATATCGGGTCTAACGACAAAAAACTCTATTCACTCTATTCCAACGGGACTTTAAGATGGTCTTACAAAACCCAAGGAAAAGTCGTTTCTTCTGCCGCATTGGGTAAAATCGATGCAATATACTTCGGTTCATACGACGGTAAGATCTACTCATTGAACCGAGATGGAACCGAAAGGTTCACTTACGACACTGGAAGAGAGATATATTCTTCTCCATCCATCGGTCCTAGCGGAGATGTTTACGTGGGTTCGTGGGACTCAAATCTCTACGCTTTCACCGGCACCACCGATACTTCTACACCCCCTTCTGCAGATATAGAAGTTTGGCAGGAAGTTGATATCAACCTGACGATCGCTGGAAGACCTGGAAATGAGATCACAGCAGAGTTCTATGAAAACGGGACTTTAGTAAAAACGCTAGAGAGTAGAAGGACAGTTGGGTCTCCGAATTCAACCATCTCGACGATGAGAGTTGATCAAGAAGAAAACTACACTATCAAATTAATTTATAATTCAACTAGGAAGGGAGCTAATCCCGTTTGGGTCAATATATCATCTGGGAACGGTTCTTGGTATAGGATATTTAATAACTTTATCGGTGAAGACGAACAGGAGCTCACATTAGACATCAGCGAAGAAATTTTTGGAACACTTGGCTACACCTACCACTTTTCCGGAGCAAACAGTTACAGCCCTGATTCAGAGATAGCTTCATATCTATGGGTATTTGGTGACGGGTACGAAGCTTCTGGGGTCGATGTCACGCATAGATACAACACTTCTGGAGATCATCTTGTAACTTTAACCGTAACAGACGAGTTAGGGAAAAGCGGGTCTGCAGATTATTTATTGCAAATAGGGGGAGAACAAAACGGTGATCAATCAGAAGGGGACTGCGATGACGAAGGGGCAAATAATGGTGAACAAAACAAACACAAGGAACAAAAACAAGAGAGAAAGACGGAGAGAATACAACGATTAAGAGATCCGATGGATATCTTAAATTTCTTCAAAGACCATGGAGATAGAACAAGACTATGCTACATACATAGAGCTCAAAGGAACATAGATATCGCTCGAATAAAGTAAATATGCTCAATGAGAATTGGGATAAGATTGGTACCGCAAGGTTTCCACTCATAACCTTTAAGTATATTCTCGTGCTGATATTAAACAGATTAGAAGACCGTGATTTCATGGAAGGAAGAAAAACTCTAGTAATTATACTCGTCATTTCGCTGCTCTTCACTTCAACAGATATTTTTTCGGCCAACATTTCGGGGATAGAAAAGGAGGGTGATGTGAGCAACTCCATAAATAACGGTAAATTTACAAAAAACAACACTATCACCAAATCAGATGGATCGAAGTTAAGTTCATCTCCCGATCAACCTATTTCATCGTATCCCGAAGATAATGCGACCGCTTTACCTCTTATTGTTAATTTAAAAGTCAATGTATCCGACCCTGATGGCGATCTGATGAACGTTTCTTTCTACGAATCTTCCACAGATAACCTTATAGGTGTATCAAGAAATGTATCTAGCAACAGTAACGCTTCTGTAGAATGGTCTGGACTCTCTCTTAATACGAACTACAGTTGGTACGTTAATATTAGTGATGGTTCTAATTCGACTACTTCTAAAAACTATTCATTCAAAACAGCATCCGTTGATGAAGTGAAGATCACGGACGGTGCCGGTGGAACTGAACTTATGGGTGGTGATGTCCCGAAAAATTACACAGTATGGGGGAACTGTTCAGCATATAATCACACGCTAGGCTATATCACGACCGTAGAAGCAACATGGGGTGCTGAAGGTGGAAATTCTTATCTTTTGAACAAAACAGGTTTCAGCGAATACAATGGAATAAATGTGGGAAATGAATCAGGCAAGGTGTGGTTCAACGTCACCTATGATGTTTACTACGATTCCGTCCTCTACAACGTATCCAGTCTCAAGATAGATCACATAAACATCACCGACTCTCCAAACGGAACCGCTTTATCGAATCGCAGTGTACCCGTCGAAAAAGAGATCAAAGGATATCTGTCAGCTTACAATAAAACCGAGGGTTATTTATTCACCATCAAAGGGAACTGGAGCGCAGAAGGTGGAAACGCTCACCTGTTAGAAAAGGTAACGAACGAGTCGAACACCATCAACGTCGGCAGCATCCCTGGAAAAGTATGGTTCAATCTTACTTATGAGGATTTTGATTACAGCATCACTTATACCGTGATCCCTCCGAGGATAGATGATATAGATATAACCGACCAGCCCAACGGCACCTCCATAATAGGTGGTAGTGTTCCTGTTGGGTACAGAACTTGGGGTAACTGTTCCGCATTCAATAATACCCTTGGTTATATCGGAACGAAGATAGTGAACTGGAGTGTGTCAGGCGATGCCGGCACGGA
>CAZFVW010000048.1:0-11076 GCA_964522285.1 uncultured Thermoplasmata archaeon
CAGCCACTAGTTTACCAGTTGTCCGGAAGGGCACCGCTGGGTAGCCACGCTGTAAGGGATAAAGGCTGAAAGCATCTAAGCCTGAAGCCCTCCCTGAAAAGAGGTATCTGAAGACTCCCGTAAAAGACGGGCTAGATAGAACCGGGGTGTAAGTACGAAGCTTCGGCGACGTATTCAGCCCACGGTTACTAAACGTCTGGACTATAGTGTACATCTTGAACTGGTCATTAGACAGGTCTGCGTATATGTGTTGATTTTTATTTTATTTAAATTTGATAATCAGCTATTGTTGAGCTTTAGCTCTGTAAAAATATCTTATTTTTACCATAGTCCAGCGGGAGTGAACGAATCCATGATCAGGTGGGATAGGTAGCCCAAAAGAAAGAAGTGGATCGCCCATATCCCTAAAATATCATATATCGATCCATAGATGATAGAAAAAAGAGTGACTAGATAAAGAACTAGCATTATCATGAACAAAACCTTGCTGTGGGCGAACCTTCGGTGCTTTCTTGAAAAGGGCGGGTCCAAAATATCTGGTAGAACAGCTCCGAAGATCGAAGCCACGAAACCCACTGTTAATAAAGGTAAAAAGAAAGGGGTAAAAAGTGATAACACAACTTCTTCGGAAGGAATCTCACCTGATCTGATACAAACTATGAACACAGAACCAAGAAAGAAGAAAACCACTCCACCGAAGAGATGCGCTTTTTTATTCATCATGCATCTAAGAAAACAATATTTAATAACCATTCGTGGGAGAGATACGTGAAAGTGGGCAGAGTTTTTATAAAACCAAATATAATACGCATGGGAGTCACATGCCAGAAGATAGTGAAGATACTGGACCCAAAAACGAAGATTACATAATCACGCCCTGGGAAGTCGAGGGCAACATCAATTACGACGAATTGATCGAGAAGTTCGGTACAGATGAGATAGACGAAGAGCTTGTTAGAAGGGTGAAAAAGGTAGCCGGAGAAGTGCACTTCATGCTGCGCAGGAAGATCTTTTACTCGCACAGGGATTTCAACTGGATACTCGACGAATACGAGAAAGGTAACAAGGTCGCGATGTACACCGGCCGGGGCCCATCGGGACACACCCACGTGGGCCATCTGATGCCGTGGATCTTCGCCAGGTGGATGCAGGAGAAGCTCGATGTTGACCTATATTTCCAACTCACGGACGATGAAAAGTTCTTATTCAACTTCGATAAAACGCTCGAAGATACTCATTCATTCGCCATGGAGAACATGCTGGACATAATCGCACTTGGATTCGATCCCGAGAAGACCCACATCTTAGTAGATACGGAATATATCCATAATCTCTACCCGTTGGCGCTGAAAGCTGCGAAACGTATCAACTTCTCCAACGTTAAAGCGGTCTTCGGATTCGACAACTCTACGAACGTCGGCAGTATTTTCTATACGGCTATACAGTCAGCCCCCTGCTTTTTACCCACCGAGATTGAGGGAGAAAAGATCCCTGTTGTGATCCCGTGCGGTATCGATCAGGACGCTCACTTCAGAGTGACGAGGGATATAGCCGAGACTCTCGGATACCACAAACCAGCCCTACTGCACAACAAATTAGCGCCATCACTAGATGGTAGCGGTAAGATGTCTGCCAGCCAGCCGAAGACCACTATATTCACGACAGATGACGAAAAACAGGTCAAGGCCAAGATAAATGAAGCTTTCACAGGCGGCAAGATCTCCGCACAGGAACAGAGAGAAGAAGGTGGCAATCCCGATATCTGCGCGGTCCAGAACTATCGTTACTTCATCTTCGAACAGGATGATAGTAAGATCGAAGATATCAACGAAAGATGTAGGAGTGGAGACATCTTATGCGGGGAGTGCAAACAGATGCTTATCGAGAAGATCAACTCGTTCCTCTCCAAACACCAGCAGAAGAGAGAAGAAGCAAGAGACAAGATCGAGGATTTCGTCATGAGAGACTGCGATTGAATCATGGTGAATATACATAAGTATTAAATACAAATCAGAAAATCATTTATAAAATGTCTATACCCTCTCTGCCTTTACCCATTCAACCAATATTTGTTCCTTTCATAGTGTTAATCATAGGTTTCTTTATAGCGATAATCTACCTTATCATAACTCATAGTAAAACGAAGAAAAACATGGAGTTCAAAGTGAGAGAGAGTCAGAGACAGAAAGATTTCGAATGCCCGAGTTGTGGAGCTCACGTAGATCATGAAACTCCAGTCTGCCCCGAGTGTAATGCAGAATTCGAGAGCGACGCTTTTGCATGTCCGGTCTGCGATACCGTCGTATCTAAGGATGCGGAGGAGTGTCCCGAATGCGGTGAACCGTTCGTAATAGAAAAGAGAGAATTCGAGTGCCCTGAATGCGGTACACCTGTCGACAAATTCGATCAGGAATGTTCAGATTGCGGAGCTACCTTTTGGAGTCCGGTAAAGAGGTCAGGCGAGAATCTGACACCTTCTGGTGAAGATGAAGGAAAGATAGAACTTCATAGAGTCGAGATCGAGCACCACGATCATTACATACAGTGGAAAGAGGATGTTGAAGAACAAAGTGAAGATGAAGAGTAGTAAAACGGGATAATCAATTCATCCTAGACCTTCACGTGTTCTGACCGCTAGACCTTTTTCGAAAGAATTTATCTCATTTTTGTTTAGGAATAATCGCCCTAGAGCCACTAGACTATCATCTTTATCGACTATCAAACATTCGTCTCCTGGTCTAAGGTCTTTGGCAACTTCTAAAACGAATTTCGAGAAAACGTTCTTACCTTCCCTGTTAAACTCCGCACTGTCATCATCCACGACCACCCGCATATTCGGAGATTTTGTACTATCCATCAGTATCTCTGCACCCTTCTTCTTGAGTGTGAAAAGACCGTCGAAGTGTCGAAGTGATAGGATATGTTCTTCGTCCAGCATCACGTTCCTGATCCTGCCTTTTCTATTCTTTACGTAACTCAATTCTCCGTCGGTGAACAGTTCGCCGGCGCCTTTAAAGAATTGATAATCTGAGACGGTTTTTACCCTCATCTCGTCGAGGGGCATACCTTCCCTTTCATCGATACTAGCCAATGTCTCCTCCCCGCCCCACACGACCAGGTCTGTGATATCTTTCGCATCTAGATAATCCATTATCGATATCTCGCTCGTTATCCCTGAGGGAAAGAGTGACTGAGCCACGGGATAGGTCTCATCCAACTCCAGTGGTACTGGTCCCATAGGTGTTGTAACTAAGAGGTTAACCGTGTGATCGGGTAACAGCATAGACAACTCATTTCTTAGATATCTGTTGTAAGGTTTCTTGCTGTCATCTACCTGGAACAGGACCGTCGGTCCCTCTTGAGGGGGTTCGTATCCCTGCATAACCCATTCTTGCATCCTCTTGACCACAGGTCTTTCAAGAGTTCTCTCTCCCGTGTAGAAAACCGCACCTCTACGACTCCGGGGCTCGTATTCTTCCAGCCATCTCCAGCTGTTGTAAACTTCTTCAAGAGCTTCCATGAGCATCGGGTGTGAAGAAGCTCTTTTCTCGACCATCTCCCACAGGCTCTCTTCCTTGATAGCTTGTTTTATCTTCTCGATCTCATTGTAGCTGACCCAGAGGTTGTGTTCGGCTATCAACTTAGTTCGTTTTTCTTTCTCCATATCCCTGAGTTCATCGATGGTGTGTTCTCTACAGACCGGGCACAGACAAGACAGGTGTTCGATATTTTTCATCTTCTTCGTGCCCGACGGATACATGAAATCTCCCCTTCTGGCGTACTTGATGTAAGAGCTGGAATCGAAAAGGTCACATCCCAAAAGAACTGCCAGTGGATATACCATAGGATGCCCTGCTCCGAACAGATGGACCGGTCCTCTGCCCTTCAGACCGATCTTCGAATATATTATGACTTCAGCGAGTTCCGAGTAACGATAATCTTCGAGCAGTGGAACCACTCCACCGATAGGATAAAAAGTGCCCTTCAGGTCCGATAGCTCTTGAGCACATCTTTTTCTTATCTCGGGATAGATCGAGCCCTGGATGGGTAAAGCTATGTGGCCATCTAGATCTCCGAACATCTCCATCGCTTGTTTGGCTCTGGAGATCGTATCGTCGGTTTTCTCTTCTACTAGTTCAACATCATCGTCTGGCTCGGTGAACCGGTCCAGTATCGTGGATATATCGGAACCGATGTTCTTCTGAAATTCGATTATCTCCATGGGATCCATATCGATCTCGCCGTAAACGTGTGATTGGAATGTGCCTGAATCGGTCATTATCGGTGCATCGAAATCCAGCAGTGAATGGAGCCCGTCTTTCAGAGCTTTCTCTCTAAGATCTTCGTTCTTGTAGATGACGTAAGAATTGGTTATCAATATCTCTGTTCCGAACTTCTCCCTGAGGGTCTTTGGAGATATCAGTTCAAGGTTCGGATTGATCACCGGCATTATGTTAGGAGTTTCGACTACTCCGTGAGGGGTGTGGAATTCACCTATCCTGGCCAGTCCGTCCCTGTGTTTTATCTCGAACATGATTCAGTTTCCTTCCCATAATGGTGACATAGCCCTGAGGTTTGAGATTATCTCTGGGAGTACTTCCAGCACCTTATCCACGTGTTCTTCTTTCGTGTACTTACCGATTGTCAAACGTATCGAACTGTGAGCTAGTTCTTCATCTCGCCCCAAAGCTAAGATCGCTTGAGATGGTTCCAGTTTCTTGGAAGAGCAAGCTGACCCTGTGGATGCTTCTATCCCTTGAGAATCCATCTGGAGCAGTATCGATTCTCCCTCCACAGCTTCGAACGAGAAGTTCACGTTGTTCACCAACCTCTCTGTGGGGTGGCCGTTGAGGTACGACTTTTCGATATTTTTATCGATACCTTTTATGAGTTTATCTCTCAATCTTTTCATCTCCGGTATATAGTCGTCCATCTCCTCTTCTGCTATACTGCAGGCTTCACCCAAACCCACGATGCCTGGTACGTTCTCGGTGCCGGCTCTTAGACCGAACTCGTGTGCTCCACCGTGCTGCAGCGGTTCCATATCGACGCCGTCTTTGATGTAAAGAGCACCGACTCCTTTAGCGGCGTGGATCTTGTGGCCTGAGAGCGAGAACAGGTCGATATCTTCCTCTTTTACATCGATGTGTGTTTTACCGACCGCCTGTACCGCATCGGTGTGGAAAAGAACATCATGTTCGTGTGCTATCTTGACGAGTTCTTCTATCGGTTCTATGGTTCCGATCTCGTTGTTGGCGTACATTATCGACGCCAGAACCGTATCTTCTCTGATACTTTCCTCGAATTCTTCTAGATCTACTAGTCCGTGTTCATCGACATCAAGATAAGTCACATCGTATCCGTTCTCTTCCAGATACTCGCAGGTTTTCAGTACCGCGGGATGCTCTAAACAAGAAGTGATTATATGATCGCCAGGATTCTTCCAGACCGCTCCTTTGATGGCCAGATTGTCGGATTCCGTTCCCCCAGAAGTGAACACTATCTCTTCCGCTTCTGCTCCTATCAGTGAAGCGACTTTTTCTCTTGCTTCTTCAAGAGCTTCAGTCCCTCTGTTCCCCATTGTGTGGATACTAGACGGATTCGCGTATTCATCATCTAGATATTTGTTCATGATCTCTTTGACACGGGGATCTACTTTTGTTGTGGCTGCGTTGTCCATGTAGATATATTCCATCATTTTACCTCCGAAGGATCATTTATCTTGATCTTCATCAAACAAACAAGTAAAGGGAGGTGGTTAAAAAGATTTCTAGTCTATATTGGGTGGCCGACCTATTCTAAACGAGATTTGACTTTTTTCACGACTTCTTTACTACCCAGTACCTCCGGATAAACCACTTCGCAGGCTTTGGTCGCCATATCCTCTTTAAGTTCTTCTGAGTGGACTCTGGCGATGGTACCGCAGCCCGGGTTCATCTCATTTATCTTATCCACTATGGTTCTCACATCTCGTTCACCCGGTATGGTCACCACGACCAAGCTAGCCTTATCGACGTTCGCTCTCTCCAATATATGAGAGCTGGTCGCATCACCGTAGATGTACGGAAAATTCAGTTCTTCAAAATACTTCATCTTGCTGGGGTCGTAATCTATGATGACAAATTCCTTTCTAGCTTTTATAAGTGTGTCCACGGTGAGATGCCCGACCGTCCCGTAACCGATCAGGACGACGTGGTCCTTCATTTCTCTCCTCTCATCGAAAACCGTCTTCTCTTTTGCCGTTGAAAACAATCTGTTAACCGTTCTGCTCAGTAGATCAAAGTTCCTGAGAAAGCCGTATATGTTATCGCTGTACCTGATCGAATAAGGTGTTATCATGATGGTCACCAGTGCGATTACTATCACGTAGGAATAGAGTTCAGACGATATAGCCCCCTCCAAGTAGCCAAGTTCAGCCATGATGAAAGAGAACTCGCCTACCTGTATCAGTCCCAGGCCCACCTTCAATGCCGTCTTTGATGTATATCTGAATATCTTAGTGAATACGAAGAAAACGGTGAATTTACAGAACACCATAACAACGATGAGGAGTATAAGCAGAGTGGGGTTACCGGCCAGGAGGAATATGTTCAAAGTCATCCCAATAGACACGAAGAAAATTATGATAAAAACGTCTCTGAGCGGTCGTATCTTGTTGACGACCTCCAGACCGTATCGGGATTCAGCTAGTACAAGTCCAGCTAGAAAAGAGCCCAGTGCCAGCGGTATGCCGAGAAGGTAAGCTACTGAAGCAGTTCCGAGACTGATAACTAATATAGCTACCAGGAACAGAGACTTGTTATCTACTTGAGTCATGGCATCTAGGAATCTAGGTAGAACGGTCTTACCCACCAACATGATGAGTGAGACGAAGGCGAACGTGGTGATCAACGGTAATATATAATCCGACAAGTCACCGCCAGGAACTAAAAATATGTTCGAAAGAAGCGTAACGAAGATGATCACACCAACATCCTGCACTATAAGAAGACCGATCATGATCCTGCCGGCGAGTTCTCTCTCTTCGCCGAGGTTCTGAAGTACCTGGATAACCACTATAGTGCTGCTTATGGCTAGTATCGAACCCAAGAAGACGGATTGTACTAAACCCATCCCGAAGAACATCCCCACACCTAAACCAGCCAAGAATACGATGCCCATCTGGGCTATCCCACCGAACACAGACACTTTCCATATCTCCTTCATAGTTTGGGGTGAAAACTCCAGACCGACCACGAAGAGTAGAAGCGTCACTCCTATCTGTGCTAGAACACGGACTTCCTCCATCTCCCCTATGAACCCAAATAGATACGGTCCGATGACTATCCCTGCCAAGATGTAGCCGACTATTACAGGCTGTTTGAGTTTCGAAGCCACATATCCGAATATCAAAGCTGTGAATAGGATTATAGCTATATCCGCTAGAAGTCGGATACTTTCAATATTCTCTATCATCTTCTGAACTATCAATCCGTTCCGTACTAAAAAAATTATCTCATAGAGATACCAATGTTTTTATTAATAAAGAAGCCTATCTTTCATGAAGATGACACAGCACGATATAATCAAGATCAAAAAAAATGGTAAGATAGATATCCCATCCGAGCTCGCTCACGAGATAGGTGTCGTTGAAGGGTCTTATTTCCTCATAGAGGTCAGCCCAGAGGTAAAAGAAGCACGGTTGGAAAGGATAGCACTACCTGGAAAGGAACTCGTTGAGATAGAACTGGTCGTTAAAGACGAACCCGGTGTTTTGTCCGCTATAAGCGGTATCTTTGCACGGAACAACGTCAACATCCTCTTCAACGAGAGCGAAGAGATCAGCTCTAAAAAAGCTGTCCTGATACTTGTTATCGATAAAAGTAAGATGGATGTGAGTCTAGACAAGTTATCGAATACATTATCTAACAGTGACGAGGTCTTGGATATACTAGTAAAAGACATACATTAATAATATTATATTCACAAAAAGAAATACCATCGTGTAGAGATTTATCTCGCTTCCCAACCCTTTGATATCTCTGGAGAAATATCTCGGTAACTTCTTTTCGAACACCCTAGCTCTTTTCAATACGGCGAACGTTAGAAACGCTGCACCTATCAGTATCAGATCGATCATCTTCAATCTTGGATAATAATAGATGCCGAAGGCGATGGTCAATACGGCCACGACGAAAGTTATGATACCCTCAACACTATGGTACTGTTTTCCCAAGCTCTTCAAGTTGAACAGGCTGTAGTTCAGGTTGATGAAGTAGGTAAGTGTACCTATCGAGCCGATGTAGAAAAGATATACACCGAATCCCGACAGACCGGATAAGATTTCGTGCTTACCGAAAGCACCTATGAGCGGTGAAACACCACCTATTGCTAGAGTCAATATGATTATCGACAGCATCAGGAGGTTATCGTTCTTACATGAAAGCTCGTCTATGTTCTTCGTGCCGTGTCTAGCGATCAAGACCCCCACACCCAGGAAAAGACCGGCTTTGAATAGGGAATGTGCGAAGGCGTAATGAACTGCCGCGGAGGCGTTCAACGTGGCTATCGCCAATAAGATGAAACCCATCTGCGATACGGTTGAGTAGGCTAGTATCTTCTTGACGTTCTTCTGCATTATTGCCATGACTATACCGAACAATATCGATGAAAATGCGATCACCATCAGAGGTGTAGTCAAGAACCCGATCTCCAAGTAGGTCATGAACAGTATCATCCCGAATACCGGGACTTTTACGGTCAATCCAGACAATAGAGCGCTGATCGGCGTGTCGGCTTTTGAATGTGCATCTGGCAGCCAGTAATGGAGGGGGAAAATACCCGCCTTGGTTATGAAAGAGACGAAGGCTATCACGATCGCTGCCTTGATCTCTCTGGTCATCACAAGGTTCTGTTCTATAAGATGGAAATTTAGAGTTCCAGTTTTCACATAGATGATGCCTATGGCAAATAAGAATAAGAAAGAGGATATAAAGAATAATATCAAATATCTATAAGATGCCCGCTTCGAACCTTCTTCTTTTGAAGAGGCAACGAGGACGATGGAGGAAATAGAAGCTATCTCCATGTAAACAAAAAAATTGAAGAGATCTCTAGTGAGGAAACAACCCATTATCCCTCCGTACAGGAACAATATCAACGGATAGATAGATGAGCTACCCATAGGGCTGTTGAATCTTCCCTTATCTTTGTCCTCCTTCTGAAAATAAAATAAACTATAGATACCGACTACAGAGAAAACGATCAACTCAGCCAATATCAAGTAATGATTGAAAACATCTATTCCTAATTCTATACCAGATATCCTTGACCATCCCCCTATGACGGTTTCGATGGGATAACCACCTAGATTTAAAAGAAAGATAGGCCATGGTGAAAATACACCTATCAAGAAAGTTACCTCTATGTATCTCCTAGGCAGCTTGAAGATATCGGTCAATAAAGTGATGAAGGCGAAAAATAGAGGGATAACTGCTAGAAGCGGTATCAATTTTCTTCCCTCCTTACCTCGATTTCATCGTCCATTATTAGATCAGAAAACGAGGGACCGATATATAATATTAATTTATAGTCGGTGATGGGATACAGCCTCAATACAGTACGAAAAACAAAACTGATATATTGATCAAAACGAAGATCATAGTATAAAGATTGATCTCACTGCCCAACCCTTTCGTATCCATGGTGAAATATTTTGGTACTTTCTTTTCGAAAAGGCTGATGTATTTGAAAAAGAAGAATATGAGAAATGCCGCAGAGATCAAAACGATATCCATGTAACTTAACTTTGGATAGTAATAAACTCCGAAAGCGATAGTCATCAGAGCCATAAAGAAAACGATCATCTCATCAGCGCTTGGGATGAATCTATCCCATGTTTTAAAGTCAAATATCTTGTAGTCCAGCTTGATAAAAGACACCAAAGTGCCTATAGAGCCAGCATAGAAGAGGTAGACACCGAACCCCGATAGCGAGGATAGTATCTCGTGCTTACCGAAGGCGCCTATCAAGGGAGATATCCCCCCTATAGCCAACGTTAAGATAGCCATAGATACCATCAGCAGCTTTTTGTTTCCACATGACAGTTCATCTAGATCCTTGGTATCGTATCTAGTGATCAAAACCCCCGCACCCAAGAAAAGGCCTGATTTGAAGAGGGTATGGGCGAAGGCGTAGTGAGCCGCTGTCAATGCATTCAACGTCGCTATACCCAAAAGGACGTATCCCATCTGTGAGACTGTATGATAAGCTAGTAATTTTTTCACGTTGCTCTGCATTATTGCCATGCCTATCCCGAACAATATCGAAGAGAATGCCACTATCATCAAAGGTCCAACCAAGAAATCGATATTCGTGAATTCCAAGAACAATATCATACCGAAGATCGGAACTTTTACAGTCAGTCCCGATAGAAGTGCACTCACAGGTGTATCCGCTTTCGAATGTGCTTCCGGGAGCCAGTAATGAAGGGGGAATATACCCGCCTTGGTGATAAGAGATACTAAAGCGATCACTATCGCGGCTTTTAACGTCCTGCTCATGACAAGGTTCTGTTCAAGATTCTGTTCGATAAGATGAAGATTGAGAGTTCCAGTTTTCACATAGATGATACCCATGGCAAGTATAAAGAAAAAAGAAGATAGAAAGAACAACATCAAGTATCTATACGATGCATTTTTAGCCCCTTCTTCCCTGGAACAACCCACAAGTATGATAGACGCGATGGACGCGATCTCCATATATACGTAGAAGTTGAACAGATCTCTCGTCAAAAAACTTCCCAATATCCCGCTGTACAGTAACAAGATAAGAGGAAATACGGATCTGTTCGTGATATGACCTTTTTTAGTGGTCCCGCCTTCGAAATAGAATAAACTGTAAACACCGACGGCTGAAAAAACGATCAAACTGCTCAATATAAAATAATGATTTATCATCCCCAGTCCAATCTAGATACCTGATATCCTTGCCCAACCTACTACTACAGTATGGACGGGATAATCATTCAGATTGAGTACAAATATCGGCCAGGGAGATAATATACCGGTTAAGAAATAGGACTCGACGTACCGCTCA
>CAZFVW010000049.1:0-10985 GCA_964522285.1 uncultured Thermoplasmata archaeon
ATTTGAAAGTGAATGGGAAGCACAGAGTCTAGATCCGGACCTGTTTGATGCTGAAGTGGATGATGGAGAACTCATAATCACACCCGAAGTAAATGCCAGGGGTACAGGTATGTTCACACTCACCATGACCAACGCGTATCCGTGGCCTCTTACCAGGCATATAGATGTGAATATAGGTCTAAAGGACACGTTTATCTGGAGGGGCGATGCTTATAACCATACTAATTGGGGCGGTTATTACGGTATGTACGCAGGTAAATTTGGAGCAGATACTCTGCGAAGTTTATTACAATTCAATCTACCACCCGAGGAGGGTGTATTAAATAAGGCAACCGTGTCCATGTATTGCTTTGACAACAATATTGTATCCGATGTAAACGTGTCTTTATCACCTGTAACGAACCCGTGGCTTGAAAACGGCTTGATAAACAGTAAAGGTGCTGCTAACTGGCACAACAGAACGACTGGTACTCCGTGGGATACACCGGGAGGAGATTTCGATACTTCCTACAACTCTTACAGGAACATATCTCAAATAGGTGTTTGGTACGACTGGGATATAACGGAGATCGTACGGGCATGGTACAACGGCGACATAGATAATCACGGTTTGATGATCAGAGGAAACGATTACGGAACAGATAATTTCGCCGCCTTCGTAACTTCCAATTATACCGTGGATGACTACTACTGGCCCAGGGTATCAGTCACATTCGGACCTGAGGAGATCCCAGACCAGACGATGCAGGAGGACGATCCGACTCAACACGTTCCCTTGAATTCCAATTATGGTGTCAAAGAGAGTATTTCAGGCTCGATGGATACGGATATACCGCTTCCTTTCTCAAGTGGTTATCCTGAGTGCCGCTATCAAGCTCTTTATACACCCAGCCAGATAATGGCCGAAGGAGAGATAAAAAGGATTTCTCTTAAAAGGAGTGGTATGGATGTAGGGAACTTTAGCGATTTCAAGATATATATGGCGCACACAACAAATGATAGCTTGGTCGCCGATCACGCATATAACTATGATGGAAACCTTGTAGAGGTGTATTCAGCAGATAATTACGAAGCTAATTCATCGAATAACGACCCGTGGTTGACTTTCGATCTTAACGGTAACTTCACCTACGATGCGGATAAAAATCTACTCGTTGAATTCAACTGGAACGGTAGCGGAATTAATTCCGTCCCAATAAATCATTCAATCGACATGCCTGGAAACAGAAGACTTTGGGCCAACGACCTGAGCGCATCTACAGGAGGCACTGATAACAAACTGCCAGTTATGAGGTTCGAGGTTGATATGACCGATGTCAGCGTCGTTGACGGTGGTACAGATTTAAGTTGGACTGGATTTTTTGCGACGCGTCCTTTCGGATCTGGTGTGTTCCCAGACCAAAGGTACCAAATACTTCAAAATTCATCTTCATTAAACGCTACGGGTGCAGTTGATAAAATACGTTTACAATCTTATCAGAATGGATTAGATTGGGCAGTCGTGGAGAACCTTTCGATTAGGATGGCACATTCAACTAATGTGTCTTTAGGAAGTAATTTTGAAGCCAACTATATCGGATCATGGGTAGAGGTCTTAAATCGATCGAGTTACAACCTTTCATCGGAAGGGGCTTTAGAATGGATAGAGATAGAACTCGATAATCCATTCTATTACGACGGCAGTCATAACATGGTGATAGATATACGTTGGAAGGGAGGCTACGCTTCCGATTGGGGATTGGATCTTTATGTCAATGCATCGAGCAACAATGATCAAACTCTTTACGGAGGCTACGATGCAGATACTGGAACAGCACTTCCATGGAGGCATAATATACAGACAATTTTTGTAGATAACCCACAATGGGAGGCGACAAGTTCTGACCCATCACTGTTCACTACCGGTATATCTATGGGCCCGAATCTAGACATAACTCCACAGCCTGATCAATTCGGCAGTGGAACGATCGATCTCAGGATGAATAACTGCAACGGGTACTTGATAAATCAACAAGATGTCGGTGTAACTATAAATCCAGTCAACGATCCACCGACATTATCAGGACCGTCTACAATAACAGCAGATGAGGATGTGGACAAGGTAATAGACATGAGTACTTATGCTGCTGATATCGATAACACCTTATCTGAGTTGTCTTTCTCAACGAACTCTAGTTACGCTACGGTCGATGGGTATAATATCACCTTCAACTACCCCCAGGAAGTTAGTCACGAGATGGTAAATATAACTGTGATGGATGCCGATAACGCCGAAGGATATGTGGTAGCAGCTGTTACTGTAAATCCAGTGAACGATGCCCCGACATTATCTGGGCCGTCCACGATAACTTGCGATGAAGATGTTGATGAAATTATAGATATGAGTTCCTACGCGGACGATGTTGACAACACGTTGGAAGAACTAACGTTCTCTACGAACTCTAGTTACGCCACGGTCGACGAATACAACATCACTTTCAATTACCCTGAAGGAGTCATGGAAGAAACAGTGAATATCACTGTAGAAGATCCAGACGGAGCTACGGGATATATCGTTGCGGAAGTCACTGTCAATCCAGTGAACGATCCGCCCACACTATCAGGTGTACCTACACCTATAGACTTGGAAGAAGGCGTGGCCTACGAGCTCAACATGAGTTCTTACGTCTCCGATCCAGACAACGATATTACAGACATGACCTTCGATACGAATTCCAGCCATGCAACAATAGATGGACATATTATCATCTTCAATTACAGCGGCGGAGTAACCGGTGAGATGGTCAACATAACCGTTGAAGATTCAGGCGGATTGACGGATTACGCAGTTGTAGAAACACAGGTGACCTTATCAGTGGAATATCCTGAGGTAGTTTCTCATTCTCCAACAGGATCAGGAGTATCCCCCACGAGCAACGTCAGGATCGAATTCACCATGCAGATGGATACAACATCTACAGAGGACGCCTTCAGTTTGATGATAGGTTCTACCGATATAAGCGGAACATTCTCATGGAACTCTGGACAGACCACAATGACCTTCAATCCTACGGATGACCTAACTGACGGAGATTACGAAGTTACATTGACCACCGATACAGAAAGCGCTGTTGGAACTCCACTCACATCTGAACATTCATGGACATTCTCCGTTTCAACTGAAGATTCTGATGGAGACGGCATGGCAGATTCTTGGGAAGAAGAGAATGGATTAGATCCGAACGACCCATCTGATGCTGACGAAGATTCGGACGGCGACGGTATCACGAATAAGCAGGAATACGATTACGGACTCGACCCGAACGACCCATCTGATGCAGATGAAGATTCGGACGGCGATGGACAGACGAACCTAGAAGAGATACAAGCCGGAACGGACCCGACGGATCCAGGAGATTATATCATTGATGACGAAGATGAAGACGAAGGTGGAATTTTCAGTCCACTGATGCTCGGGCTTTTGATAGCCGCTATCGTGGCGGTATTGCTGATAATCCTCTTCGCTATGAGGAAGAAACCAGCGGAGGGACCTGAACCTCAGCAACCTGAAGAGGAAACCGATGAATTCGACACACCTCCACCCCCACCGGGAGAGGGAGGATCTACTGAACCGGAAGCGAAGAGATATCAACCAGAGAATTTCGAAGCGAAGTCGGGAAACGAGGCCGACGAAGGATTCGAAGGAGAACCAGAAGCGAAGAAATATCAACCATCTAGTTACGAGCATTAGATGCACATCTCCTCCTACCTAAACCCCCTTCCCTCATTTTTCTAATCTGTTAGATCGAGTTGAATTATTGCAAGTGAACTGGACACTGATTTACTATCCTAATCTTTCAAAGGGTAAATTATATGTCTTATCAATTCAATAAATAATAAAAACACGTGAAGAGGACAAAGGTGTGATATGTGTATATGGAGGATATTTAGGAAAGAATCGCTCTTGAACTTATTTTCTAGGGAGGAGATAGATGAAATTAACCCATAAATTGATAGCGCTGGTCGTTGTCATGCTCACGATTTCACTAGTGGTACTGGGCTCGATAGCACACTATTCCATCTCCGAAACAAAAGAGGAAGCGACGGAACAGAGCGTAAAAACTCTTCAAGAGAGGGAGAAAGACGAGTTGGTGAAGACTTCGAAAGACAAAGCTGATTTGATAAACCAATATATAGATAAGACAAAAGCAGTGACCGAAACTGCCATGCACAATTCCGTGAACATGGAACGTTCGGGAATGTATAGAGAGCAGGTGTTAGGGAATTATCAAGACCATGTAAACGGGTATGTCGTGGGTGAATATCAGGGGTATTTTAACGGAGGTATCTATGGTGTTATAGAAGGCGATATGGATGCGGAGATTGGAAAAGATATATTCCGCACTTCAGGATTCAGTGGAAAAGAAACATCTATCGAAAATATATTCTTTAAAGGAAATATCGACGGAAATGTAGATATCACCGTAGAGGTTCCGAAGGGAGTATACTTTAATGGGACTATCAACGGTAACGATTTTATTTATACAGATACCTCAGAGCACCTCTCTGGTAATATAGTAGGTGAAGTTTACGGTCATCACCAACGAAAAGATGCAGGAATCAAACTCAACGGGTCGATCCAAGCATATATCGATGGTTCTATAGCCGGTGCCGTTGATTCGAATATAAACGGCACGATCGACATCCAATGCAATGGTAGTTTGAATGGAGATTTAGATGGTTATGTCGATCTTCTCCCATCATGGTATGAAGACATGTTCGAAGTGGAGATGAAAACTCATCCCTCTTTTGCTTCGTTCTATATGGGTAAAAGCAGATTTTGGAGATTCCAGTCAGTAAAACGATCTCAATATATTACCACTTTGAATGGTTATAACTGTACGAAAAGGGGATGGTACAGGGAAGCGGTCAGAAAGAAGGAGACAATAGTCACCTCGCCATATGTAGATGCTACTGGAGAAGGTCTGATGGTGACTGTCTCCTCTCCCGGTTACCAGGATGCTGAAAAAGAAGAGCTTTCCTCTGTTATATCCGCTGATGTAACTATCCAGTCATTAGCTGAGAATGTGATGGAAATAGGAAAGTACGAGACGGGTTACGCGTTCATGATCAATAAAACAGGACATCTCATAGCTATCAAAGGATTGAACGAATCTTACGAACACTGGAGCGAAGCGATAGAAACAGAAAATTACCTTGAAACGAACAACACCGAATTCAGAAGTATCGTAGAAAGTATGACGAACCTGGAGACGGGCATACATAGTATAAACGTATCAGTATGCGAGAGATACAACGAGACCCATGAGGGATATATGTACGGACCGACTACGACCAAAGGGGATAAGATAATCGCTTATGCCCCGATTAATACAACGGGCTGGTCCATCGGTATAGTAGTTTCTGTCGAGGAGGTCGCTTCTCCCTCTCAAGAGGTCGGTCGAACGATAAAAAAGGGTGCTGAAAAGATAATTCGAATGTTCATCTTAGCGGCGATCGGTGTGATAATCGCGGGTGTAGTCTCAAGTGCTATTTTAGGTTTTGAATATGTTAAACCGTTAAGAGATTTAACTGAAGGTGTGAAGAGATTAGGGAAAGGGGATCTCGATGTGGAATTTAAGGGTGAAGAGAAAAAAGACGAAGTTGGTGAATTAGCTAGAACTTTCAATACGATGACGCAAAAATTGAAAGAAAGCAGAACTATGTTCAAGAACCTCTTTGAGTCTAATCCAGACCCTGTATTACTCCTTGATGAAGAAGGAAAAGGATTAATGATAAATGAAGCTGTCACAACGAAGATAGGATATTCTAAAGAAGAAATAGAAGGGGTCTTCGTTGAGGACCTGCCCTTCTTACCCGACGACTCTAAAGGAAAGGCCCTTGAAAAATTAGAAAAAGGCTTGAAAGGTAGCTTAATAGGGCCATTCCAACTTCATCTGCGATCCAAAAAAGGTGATAAACTCGTATTCGAGATAAATACAACACTCTTAGAAAGGGATGATAAAATAATGGGTGTAATAGTCGTAGGAAGAGATATCACCAAGAGATGGGAATCTGAGAAGGCTTTGAGGGAAAGCGAGTCCAGGTTCAAAGCCCTAGCCGAGGGGAGTCCGTTCCCGCTTTTCGTTTATCGGGATAAATTTGTTTTCGTGAATCCCGCTAGTGAAGAATTGACCGGTTATTCATCAGATGAACTTCAAGATATGCATTTCTGGGAAGTGGTACATCTGGATCATCGGGAGATGGTAAAGGAAAGAGGTTTGAAACGTATAAAGGGAGGAAGAGGTTTACCTACGAGTTACGAATTCAAGATATCGACAAAAGAAGGCAAAGAGAGATGGGTTTATTTTACTGGCATCTTGATAAACTACCAAGGTGAGCCAGCGGGATTAGGGACTGCTATAGATATAACTGAAAGGAAGGAAACAGAGAAAGAGTTAAAAGAATACAAGAACGATCTAGAAGATCTTGTAGACAAACGCACCGCTGAACTAGAAGAGGCGAATAAACAGTTGAAGTCCTTCGCTTACTCTGTATCGCACGATCTGAGAGCACCGCTGAGGTCCATGCAGGGTTTCAGCAGGGCTCTTTTAGAAGATTATGCCGAGGAATTAGGTGAAGAGGGACGGGATTTTGCCGAAAGGATAGTGGAATCCGCTGAAAAGATGGACAGATTGATCCTAGACCTGCTCAAATACAGTAGGCTCACACGCCAGGAGATCAAGATAGAGAAGGTGGATTTGAACAATGTTTTTGACGATTCCATATCGAATGTCAAAGAAATGATAGAACGAAAGGAGGCGAAGATAGAGCTAGAAGAGGATCTCCCACAAGTTATGGGGCAGAAGCGGGTCCTAGTTCAAGTATTCTCTAACCTGATCCATAACGCTGTTAAGTATTCGAAACCAGATGAAAAACCGAAAATCAACATATCTTCTCGTGTAGAGGATGAGAAGGTCAAGATATCTGTGGAGGACAACGGCATAGGTATCGACCTAGAATATCAAGATAAGATCTTCGACATGTTCGAGAGACTGCACAGCGAAGAAAAGTATCCCGGGACGGGAGTTGGCTTATCTATCGTTAAAAAAGCGATAGATCGTTTGAACGGAAAAGTATCACTTGAATCCGAGCCAGGGAAGGGCAGTACTTTTTGGATCGAGTTACCCAAAGCAGGAAATTGATAAACGCCTGAAAATAAGAAATTGTGTTTAGTAAATTTGGTATAAGTTTATTAGTAATCAAAAACGTTATATTTATTGGAAGGATAGATCATATGAGCGACGATAATCATCGGAATTACACCATCCTGCTTGTAGAAGATGACCAAAACGACCGGTTGCTTGTTAAAAGAGCTTTTAAAAAGGCAAGATTATCCAATCCTTTGAGTATCGTGACGGACGGGGTCGAAGCTATAAACTATCTTTCTGGGGACGATAAATACAGCGATAGAGAAGAATACCCTCTCCCTATGTTGATCCTTCTTGACTTGAAACTCCCTAGAAAGTCTGGACTAGATGTATTGGAATGGTTGAAGAACCAGGAGACCCTGAAAAGGATACCGGTGGTCATCCTAACTTCTTCCAAGGAATCGACCGATGTGAATCGTGCTTACGACCTAGGGGCTAATTCATACCTTTTAAAACCGGTTTCTTTCGACGGTCTCACGGAATTGGTCGAGAATCTCAAGATGTACTGGCTGATACTGAATGAAAAACCTGGGATAGCTGAAGATCTTTTCTAGACTACCTAAAACAGTATTGAACGATCGGAAATGGAAAATACATAAATCATTGGTTAGAATACTAAAACGATGCTCGAGATAGACGGCTCCCATGGAGAAGGCGGCGGCCAGGTACTCAGGACAGCTGTCGCCATGTCTATGGTCACCGGTGAAGACTTTCGGATAGAAAATATAAGAGCCAATAGACCGAATCCCGGCCTTTCTCACCAGCATCTTATGGCTCTGAAAGCAGCGGCAGAGATAAGTGACGCTGAAGCAACCGGTATGCAGAAAGGATCTACTGAAGTCACGTTTGATCCATCATCAGTGAAGGGTGGAGATTACGAATTCGATATAGGTACGGCTGGCAGTATCACACTCATGCTCCAGGCATTGATACCGCCTGCTTTGGTGGCTGATGAAATCACGACCATCGAGATCACAGGTGGAACAGATGTGAAGTGGTCGCCACCCTTCGATTACTTCGAGAACGTGTTTTTGAAGCACCTCGATAAGATGGGGGTAAGTATCGATCCACAGCTGATCAAGAGGGGCCATTATCCAAAGGGTGGTGGTAAGGTAATAGTTACGATAGAACCGGGAGAAGTCGAGGGGTATGAAGTGAAAGATGATATCGATGAGATCAGGGGAAATGCCTTCGTGACCAACCTACCGGATCATATCGCTAAGAGGATGAAAAAGAGTGCTGAGAAGGAGTTATCGAGTTATCCCATGACGATAAAAACCGAGTCGTGCAGTTCTTTAAGCGCAGGGACCGGCATAACTATCTGGACAGAAGGAAACAGGAATCTCGGATGCGGTGTGCTGGGTGAGAAAGGTGTGCCTGCGGAGAAGGTCGGGAGAGAAGCCGCTACGATTCTAAAAGAAGAGATAGAGAGTGGTTCTGATGTGGACAGGTGGAGTTCGGACCAACTAGTACCGTTCCTAGCGATGACGGATAGTAGCGGAGAGTTATCCGTAAAAGATAAAACCGGTCATCTAGAAACAAATATATGGGTGGTCGATCAGTTTTCAAAGAAGAAGATAGAACTCGAAGGATATAAAGACGGGTACAAGATAGTTTACTGAACCGGAGTAAGATGATGCGACCGAAAGTGATAGTCAACATGGCCATGTCGGCCGACGGTAAGATCGCTTTACCGGACAGGACGGAAGTGAAGATATCTGGTGAGGAGGACTTCAAGAGGGTCCATGAACTGAGAAACAAAGTAGATGCGATATTAGTCGGCATCGGAACCGTGATGGCCGATGACCCTAAGCTAACAGTTAAAGAAAGGTTCGTTGAAGCTCCTTCGCACCCATTAAAGGTCATTCTAGATTCCAAGGGAAGAACGCCTTCTGATGCCCAGCTTTTCGATGAAGGCGAATTCCTGATAGCAACCACAGAAGAAGTGGATAAGGAGGGATGGGTCAAGTGTGGTGACGGAGATAGAGTAGATCTAAAAAAATTGCTAGATATACTGCGGGAAAGAGGTGTTAGAGAGTTACTTGTAGAGGGTGGTGGAGAAGTAGTAAGCTCGTTCCTTAAAGGAGGATTAGTTGATGACATATACCTCTTCGTGGGCAGTATGATCATCGGTGGTAAGGATGCACCTACACCTGCTGATGGCCAGGGTGCTAGAACGATACAAGACATTGTAGATCTAGAACTATTAGATCATCGAAAGTTGGATGACGGTATCTTACTCCATTACAAGGTGAGATGATGGTAAAATTTCTACTAGACAGGATGCTGGGCCAGACTACAAAGTGGCTCAGACTGATGGGTATCGATACGGAATATCCGGAAGAAGATATATCGGATGAAGAATTATTAGAAAGGGCGAGGGAAGAAGAAAGAATCCTGGTAACCAGAGATAAGGAATTGGGTGCCAAAGAAGGTGTGTTGCTGGTCCCTAAACTGCCGGCAGAGGAAATCATACCCATCATATTGGATAACTATGAAGTCGATATAGAACCGATGTCTAGGTGCTCCAAGTGTAATTCACCAGTGGAGAAGATAGATAGAGGTGAGGTTAAAGGTGAAGTCCCGGACGGGGTATACGAAAGACAGGAGAACTTTTGGAAGTGCACCGGCTGTGACCAGGTATACTGGAAAGGGAGCCACTGGGATAAGATCCTGAGCACGATAAAAGAGATAAGGGGAAAATAGACTCTATTGAAGGTCTGCGTTTAGTTTTTCTCTTTATAATTTGCCCAGAGTGTCAATCCGGATGGGAGAACGAACACCGCGACCAAGAAACTGTACGATATGGCTAATGCAGTGATGTATCCGAACTGGGACATGGGCAGTATCTCTGAAGTGCCCAGGATTGCGAAGGCACCCACGGTCGTCATTGCAGAGCCGAAGAGTGCCGCACCGGTATTATGTATGGTTTCGTGCATAGCTTTGTAAACGTCGTTACCTTTGTGTATCTCTTCGGTGAACCTATGGGTGATATGGATGCTGTAGTCCACACCCATCCCAACTGTTAACGCGGTTATACTCACTGTCATCACGTTCAAGGATAAACCTACTGCGTACATGGTCCCTACGATCCAGAGCGTGATCACGGCAACTGGTAAAGTCGTGATGAGACCGAGTATCAAAGATCTATGAGTTGCATAGAACACTATGGTGAGAACGAGAAGAACTATGAATACGGTCGTTATCAGCCCTTTTATCTGAGTGTCGTTCAGCTCTTCTATGGTCTGCTGTCCGATCATGGAACTGCTCGTGATCTTTACGTCAAAACCACCCTCTTCCAGGTTCTGAGAATCTTCCTTTAATTCTTTCTCCAAAACCTTAGCGTTGTTCATATCCTTCGAGACCATTTCTCCGTTCTCTTTCACTTTGATTATCGCACTCGTGTACTCACCACCTTTCCTGGCAAGGACGTTTTTTATGGAATCTTTCGTGGTCGAACTTTCGTAAAAGAGGTCGTAAAGTTCTTCGATATTTTGATCTGGAATACCATCATCATCGATGTCGGAATCGTCGAACGCAGTGACTATAGTGGTGTTATAATTTAAACTGCCTAGTGTAGCGGTGCCATAGGTTTGAAGGACCGTTAGGACCGATGTAGTGTCAGATCCAGGGTTAGAGACCATCTCGTCATCTTTCAGATCCTCCGTGGTCTGGTCAACTGCGTGGAGGTACTCACTGGTGGCTAGATCACCTTCTGTGAGTATGTACGCGTAAGAAGTGCTGATGTTATAATGTTCAGAGATGTATCTGATGTACTCGCTCTGGGGCTTGTCC